>CALBWK010000067.1 GCA_937969415.1 uncultured Saprospiraceae bacterium
CAATGCAGTACTTATAACTGTTGCCGACCGATTTGATTTGCCTTTTTTGAGTTTACCTTCTATCTGGTCTTTTCTTGGGAGAACAACTCCAGATTTATCTATGGCAAATACTTCGATTTTCTCTTTGACATTTTTGAATTGAAATTTACCAAGTGATTGAGTTTTGTACTGCTGGGCTAAACTTGTGTTGCTCTAGGCTGAACAAGTAATTGCACCTGCAACAGATATAGATTCGATTCTAGAAGCAATATTGATTGCGTTACTATAGGCATTAGAGTCATCAAAGAAAACTTCACCTTGATGTATGCCGATTCTTACTGGAACCTCTGGCGGTAGTTGATATTTCTCTTGCAAAGCAATTGCTGCAGTAAATACCTCATTAGGATTGTCGAAAAGACATAAGTATATCTGCAAAAAGAATGTGTTTTTCGGCAGGACTTTTTTTCACTGTTGATGTAGGATTTGTAAATATTCTTATGGGATATAGAAGTTAAATTTAGGCTTTATAAGTTAATATTTACGTTTGCTAGAATATTAGCTAGAGGATAGAATTAAAAAGTGGTAGAAAGTATGATTCTGGAATGGATGCGGGTAATTTTACGGCATTATTTCATAATACCCTATGATCCTAATCTTGGATTAGTCAAAGAGGTAGACTCTGGATTCTTTTATATGATTAAGTTGTATAATAGAAAAGAGACCGCTCCGAAGAGCAGTCTCTTTAATAATTGTTATTAGATATGAAATATTATTAGTTCTCTTCGAATGTACGTTCTATCATTGCAGCTGCATCTTCGATTGATTGTACTTGTGTTTGGAGGTTATCTAATAGTTGTCTCTTTTGCTCAACTTCTTTTCTAGTCGCTGTAGGCGGAGTATCTGGATCGTTGTCAGTTGGTCTCGCTTCACGTGGAGCATTTGGTTCTTCTCTTGCATATCGATCGTCGTTAGCACTTCCTAAAGAGTTTTGTGATTGTGTTGTGGTAGTATTGTTAGTTGCTGGATCCAATGCATCATCTCCAAATTCTCTAAGATCACTGTCGATAAGTATGATGCTTCTCATCGCGCCGCTGATTTCACGAGTTGCTCTTCGTACAACTATTATATCCTCTTCTGTCATAGTTGGTTTATCGGCGAGATCGTTCATTGTTTTACGTATGGTTTTCTCTAGGTTAGCTTCTTTTGCTTCGGTAGATCTTAGCTCCTCGGCATCTGCACACAATTCTTTGAAATCATCCATAATTTCAGTTCTTGTTCTGACAAAGTCATCTTCAGACTGTGCAGATACGTTCGTACTTGCGAAAGTTAGAACTAAACTTAGTGCGATTAAATTTTTAATTAGTTTCATAATTTGTTGTTTTAAATTTGTTAATTAGAATAAGAAAAAGTTTCAATTGGTTTCTTGTGGTTACTTATATATTGCATTAAGTCGAATAGTGTTATCAGTATTATTCAATTATTTTGAAAAAAATACTATGCGTCCCTACTTGATCAATACTGGGTTTTTTCAATTTCGCTCCTCTGGTCTGAGGTGAATCATAAGTAGCAGCCATTAGCTTCTCAAATGGATGTTCTGTAGCCCCTCCTCTTGTCTGATTACCTCTTGTGGCCATAAGTCCAGAGAGATCTAGAGGTTTATCAGTGCTGATTACTTTCATTACTTCATTGCCATAGGGAGGTGCTATTTCTATAGAATAATTGGTTTCGTAAGATTCTCCTGGCTCTAGATAGTATTCATCTGCTGTATATCCTAAGGAGATTGCAGGTATCACTAAGTTGATAACATTATCCGGCTGAATATCTAATACTGAGAAATAGGCTGCTTTTTTACCTTCATTTTTCACTATAATCTTAAGGCAACTTCCTGTATTGACTTCTTGAGGATTAGGCGCTTTAGTAATAACCAAGCCTGAGTCTGTACAATCGACTTGGACTACTTGCATTTTTAAGTTTAAAAAAGAACTCTCGTTATCATAACTTCTAAGATATTTGCCTTGAGTAAAAGACATAATCGCCCTTTTGATTTTTTTGCCAGTTCGTTCTATTCTGCTTTCTTGATATGGAGTCTCAAGTAATATTTTGTGCTGCATATCTTTAAGAAGGAGCTGATCATTTTCTTCTACTATAAAGAGATCAGCATTATCATGGGTCCAGTTAATGGTGGGAGTATCTTCTAATTGGTTGATGATTACATTCCAAGGACTTGTTTCTGGAATAGAGTTGCTTATAGCACATTTAATAGGAGGGCTCGTTCTTTCTGTGACCCTTAACTTTACAAGTTCATTTTCTTCTAATACGAGAGGCTCATCAAGTAATATATCTGATTCTGTGAGGTAGGCTTGAGTTACTTCACCAGTTACTAGGCTTTCATTTCTATCCATAGAGAATACTTCGATGATGCTGCCTTTATGCACTTCTGCCATAGTGCCTACATCTGCTACGATTTCTGTAGGAGAAATTTTTTCCTTTATAGGGTATAACAAGTCTCTGTTGGCAGATATACCACCAAGTATAAGTACATCTGAGGGTCCCTCCATTTGTGGATTCTGATGTGGCGCTAGCGTATTCATTCGGAGCTTTATTCTTTCGAAAAGCTCGCCATAAGAGAAGTTTTGCTTCATTGTACCCAGTATAGAGGCCAGTGAGTAGGAAAGACTACCTACAGGTTTGGATTGATCGTCAAGGGTCTCATAGTTTAATTCTTTAGAGCTAGCTCCAAAGAAACTGATCATTGGAGCAGCGTTTTCAGGGTTAATGTTCAGTCCCATTGAAGATTCCTTCCCCCTTGACTTGGGTTGAAAATTGGATGGACCCATAATTTTATCAGTTCCCCTTGCTTTAGCCAAGCCCCTAGTCCCTGATCCAGAATGACAAGAATCTAGCACCAAGATGAGTTGACCTTCAGTACCTATTTTTTTTCGGATAACAGCAGAAAGCTCCCCTAGAAGATCATCTCTGATGAGATTTTCACCTTCATATACACCAGGCTCGAAGAATTGCGGGGAATCATAGGGTACTATAGCTTCGTCTAGACCATCGAGTTCGTCCCCATTGTCATCTACAACTTGCTGACCGTGTCCTGAGTAGTGTATGTAGACTATATCTCCTTCCTTTACTTTATTGGTTAGGGTAGAAATCGCTTGTAGTATTCCTGACTTTGTCGCTTGCTCATTGGTGATTATGGAGATGTTTTTCTCTTCAAAACCAAGGATTCTAATAGCAGAGGTTATGTGAGGAATATCATTTATACTTGATATTGATGGCCATAGGCTTTCTGTAGAATATTGACCTACAGCTATAACAAGTCCGTGCTTTTCAGCTGTTGCTATGTTAGCTAGGGCAAGCAGTATAGCAATTTTAAAAATTGTTTTCATAGGTTATTATTTTATCTAGTTCAAGTCATGTTAAGCTTATAGTACACTAAAAGATAGACCTAAAAAGTATCCAAGTTCATATACGGAGCTAGTAGGCAATAAGTCAGTGCCTAAGGTAAATGTGTCTCCAACTTGATGGCCACCACTAAGTCTTAAGGCTTTGGCTCCCATTAATCCACCTGTTAGCATCAGTCTTTGATTCTGTCCTACAAGTATAGTTGGACCTAGAAAGAAAGAAGCAGAAGACGACTCACCTCCATTGAGCAATGGAAGGCCGACACCAAGTGAAAATCCAAAGTCTAGATTGTCTGGCGTCTGTCGAATCATATGTACAAACGAAGCCACTTGGGGAATGAAATCATCTGCTGGTGTTTCAGTAATTATTTCGTTTGCGACAGAATAAGTAGATACACTTTTGGCAAATTTTCCAAATGAAACGCCTACACTACCGCTTACCTTCCAGTGTCCAGAAACAGGTATCGTTTGGGTCAACGATTTGGTTTCTTTAAACTCACCATTTTCATTTTTTTCAGAGAAGAACAATTGGATATTAACCTCTTCTCCTTGAGCTTGGATGGGTGTGAACCTCTGCTCAAAACTTTTTCCATCTTTTAACTCTTCATAGATGAGTCTCAATGCTGCCATATCTTCTATGCTTCCACTTCTATTACCTTTGGAAATATCAGATATTTGAAGTTTTGGCGTCTCTTCTACATTCGCTAAAATGTCAGCGTCCATTTTGTTGGATGTTGTCGCTATATGCGTCATCTTGGCATCTGTATTGTCGTAAGCGATATTTTTTAGGTAGTTATTTAATGAGCGCCACTCCTGGGCTAGATTTTCATATTCATCTAGAGCTTCATTATATTTCGAAACAGTCGTCGAGATTTCATTTTCTTTATGTGTTTCACTGATAAGATCCTCAATACTAACTTCTTCACTTTCTGTTTTAGCAAAAGCATGTAAGACCTCTTCTTTCATCAGTTCTTGTATACGACTTGGTCGGATGTTAGTGTTTTGCTTTAAATTGTAGATGTCTGCTAGCGCAAGTGCTTTGCTTTTGTCTGCGTTGACTAGTAGATCAGCTTTCTTTTTGTAAGTCTTAATCTTTCTCTCAGCTTCGACTGTTTTTTGTGTCAAAGCTGAATATTTGCTTTGAGCGACCATCGCCTCCTTAGAGGCACTACCTCCTCTTGATCCAGGGATTGCACTAAAGATTGAAAATATTCCTTCGCCAAGATTAAAATCTCCACCAGATAGTAGTCCACCGGCCAGATCACCATAGGATCTTTCTGAAGAGCTACCGAGTCTAGATGATTGAGAGTAACCAATCTGATCTACTTCAATATTTGCTTTGGTAGTATATGGATTAAACTCTGTGATGACAACTCTAATGTTATCTCCTTTCTTTACAAAAGGCTTTTCTATTAGCTCATTGTTGCGCTTGTAGCTAATGATATCTTCGTAGAGATTGTATTCTATTGTAAGAGTGCTCTCCTGAGAATAGAGTGTGCATGCAATAAGCATCGCTAAGCACATTTGAATTGTCGTTTTCATATTAAACTTTTATACAGGTGAGTTGAAAATACTAATTATTTCTAGTTTGGTCGCAAAATGGTTTGGGATTAACTTTCTTAGTTTATTTAATAGTCTATTGCAACGATTGACCTATAGTTATCACTTTGGCATAGAAAATTTGTGAATAAGGATCTGAGAAGAGAGAAAGCCGTATACCCTTGTCAGTGCAGTTGTTTAGGAGCACCTATTTTGGGAAGGGTATCCTATCATTAATTAATAGTCTCCTAGAAGAAATCGAAGGTTAGAGATGGTTGTAGTTTATATATAGCAAGGCCAATACACTAGTTATCCACTAATAGTATTTTATCCACTCTTCCAGCTTTCCTTTCGTATTGCGTCGTATGGCTATCTTCTGGTCGTCACAACCGGATATTGATCCAGAATTAGTTAAGGTTGTTGCTCTAATTCTTTTCAAATCAGAGATTTGTATTAAATCTGTATCCGTAATACGTTGCAATGAAAAGTATCCGTCTTCAGTCTTATAGGTATAGACACTAGAGTTTTCTTTTTGATCTATACATAATGCGAATTGACCGAGAGAATCTAGTACAATCCAATCTCCTTCTGGTGCAGGACGGTGAAGTCTCACTTGGTCGACGGTACTTCCATCATACTTTACAAAAGCACAAGTCTCTAATATATGATTGTCTAAAACCGTTTTGTTGGCTATCGCTACATTGTATATTGCTTGCTGTGTACTAGGTAATTGTTTATTATTCCCTATGAGTGTATTCCAGATGCCAAGAGCCTCTTCCTCTTGTCCTGAAGTATGCAATGCTATGGCTGTAGCACAAGACAACCTCTTAGTATAGTCTACCTTAGAACTCTTGAGGAAAGATCTCAATTCGAGATTAGCAGTTTCTGAGTATTGCAATGCTTGTTTTGGTTGGCCTTTTAAGATTAAGGCACACATATGGTTTATTTCAGGCCCTACTTCAGTTGGGTCCATTAGTGCAGCCATAGAAAAGTAATCTATAGCTTCATCAATCAACTTTTCAAAGAGCTTTCTCTCTTCTGTTGTCAGGTCATCAGCACCCCTAGATGCCAGTGGTTTTGACATTCTAGTTGTCCACTCTAGTTCAAAGGGTAATACGAAAGGAAATATGTTACTAGATTTTATATTGAGGGCTGCTTTGATCTTACATATGCCTAGATTATTGTAGACTTCCTTGCCCTTAAACCAGCGCTCTACATAAGCATAACTTTCAGCGGCTAACTCATATTGGCCTATAGAAGCGAGATAGGCCGCCCCCTCGTAGATGTCTATTAGGGTGGTAGACATTGCATTGACCTTCGTTATTGTATTTTGTCTTTCACTCAGGCTGGGGTAGCCAGTCAAGTTCTCTTCTAATTCGAACTCGTCATAGATATGGGCAATGAGATCCTTTAAGATGGGTCTTGTGTCATATCCAGCTAGAAATGCGGTAAATATGCCTACTACATCAGCAGATTCTTCATAGAATAAGCCATCCTCATGCAATTTATCATAGACTAAGAAGCTGGTATTTCCGACTTCATAATCCTCTTGGAAGACGTGGGCTAGTTCATGTCCCAGTACATAGGCAAGTGCTGTTAGGGAATCTTTTTCGAAGCTGCGACATACATCAAAGAGTCGCTCACTCAGTTCTATTTTATTGGATCTTCTGAGAAATAAGGCTGCATTCTCATCATCATCAGTAATGGTGATTGTCGGTTTCAGGTAGATATGGTTACCATTACTAATATAAAGGTCGTTCAGTACTCTCTGTGCGACTCTTCGTCTGCTGTCATCTGCTACTAGGCTGATTGGTAAAGCAATCAGTAGTAAAATCAATATTCTAACCATAGTGTATCAGTTTAATAGCTATTGATTGCAGAAAATTCACTTTGTTATCAGTTATTTTAAACAAAAAAATGGCCTACCCTCAAAGTTCTGAGAGTAGACCAAGTAATTCAGGGGAGTTATTATTCCATATGCGAGAGAAAAGCTTTCGCATTTTTCTGGTAGGCAGAGGAATTGTCTTGTACAAGTTGATTGAGGTATTTCTTAGCTAAGATTATTCCATCTGGTCCTTCGATTTGTGTGCAGCCTAGAGATAGATACCATTTGGCTTGATCCTTATAAGGGAAGGTTTCTTCAGTGCATAAAGGTTGTAAATAGTCTATCGCAAGAGCATAATTACCCATATTCAGTTGTGTAAGCCCCATATAGAATCGAGCAGTCTGATCTTCTGGAAAGTCATCTAGAAACTTTGATAATTGTGTTCTTGCACTTTTGTAATCATACTTTTCGTAAGCAATAAGTGCAGCTTTGAGTTTTTCGTCATCTTTATTAGTCTCTGTAGCCAATCCTCTAGCTTCTATTCTATCTAGAACTTCCTTAATGACCTCTGTATCAGGTTTGTAATACTCAGCGTAGAGCTTGCCTAAGTCTGGGTTAGTAGTGCCCGGCTTTAGGAAAAATAAGCCTGCAGCTACTAAAAATGCCATGCTGGCTGCTAAGGGGATCCATCTAAATTTTCTTGTATTTGACATATTGTATTCTTTTGATTTAAAAAAGGATTCTTTATTTAGTTTCGATTCTACCGAATCTAGTTTGACTTTTAGTTTCTTTTCGGATGCAAAGGAAATACCTTTAATGAGGTCCTGGACAGATTCAACTTGTTCCTTAATCTCAGGTTCTGTTTGGATCCGCTTTTCAAATGCAGAGTGCTCTTGGGGTGAGAGCTCACCATTCAAATAAGCTTCGATATGGTCTATATTTTCAATGAAATTTTTCATTTTTCGATTCTTTGCTTAATCTGGATTTTGTGTGACTAATTCTCTTAATTCGTTCATACATCTATTCTTTTTTACCCTGACAAATGCCTGAGTATATGACAGCATTTCTGCTATCTCTTTTAATTTTATTTTTTTGAAGTAATAAAATTCTAGTAGCTTCCTACACTCTTCTCCCATTGTTTTGAGGCTTTCTGCGATCAACTGATGTTTTGCTTCATACTCTATTTTTTCTTCTAGCCCTTCTTGTCCTGTGTCAAAATCTTCATTCATTTCTGATATATCTGAGGACGCTATCGGCAGTTTCTTCTTTCTTAAGTTCATCAACCATAACCGGCTTCCTATTGAATAGGTTAGGGTGGAGAGCTTGGTATTATCATTTAATTTGAATTCTGGTTTCACAATCACTTTCATTAGAGCGATAATGGTTTCCTGAAACAGGTCTTTAGCATCATCTAGTGTTCCACTATTTCTAAGCACATAGCTCTTAAGCGGATTAAATTGATCTTTGTAAAGCTTTTCAAATGCCCAGTGCTCCTCTTCTATTAACCCTTTGACTAGCTGCTGAGAATCCATATTTACTTATATATTGTATAGAATGAATAAATGTTATCAGTTATCTGGAAAAATTGTAATTTAAGAAATAGGACTCAGAATTAGTTTTAGGAGTACAATAGATTTAGGGATTGCAGCCTATGTACTCTCGTTTTAATGATAACATTTAGCAATAAAATCAATAAATAGGTGTTAAAACATCCTGTTTCTAAGCAGAAAACTAAATTTGACCAATTGAAATTCACTCGATATGCGCATTAATCTCAATAATGTAAAAGAAGTAGGCCACTATGAAATCCTACAACATATAAATCCTGAAGGACTATCTAAGACCTTCAAAGTCAAGCATAAGTTTACGGAAGAGGTATTTGCGCTGAAAACGGTTTTTGCCTCTGATACAGATGAAATCCGGCGATTGGAGAATACATTTAAGCGGCTAGCCAAGGGGATGTCTCAGTTAGGAAGTCCTCATTTGATAAAATTCAAGGAATACTTTGTCACGGAAATAGAAGGTAATAAGTGTTTTGTTCTGGTAAGTGAATTCTTTGTTGGAAGTGAGTTACAAAGCTTTGTCTCTAAAGGGAAAACTGCTGATTTATCTTACGATCAACTCGAAAACATCATAAAGTCAGTTGCCACAGCAGTAAATGAAGCCCACCAGATGCGCTATTTGGATGAGCACGAGGTAGAGGTAAATGGCTTCCCTCATGGATATATTACGCCGGCAAACATAATGATTAACGAGGCCTTAGATCTGAGACTATTGGACTTTAAGCTCTCTAATAGGTATACCTTATCTGAAGAAAAAAGCCAGAGCAAAAGCCTAACAGATGAGTTGTCTATATCAAAGACCACTGATATACTCCAGTTGGGATATCTGATGTACTATCTCTATGCTAAGGATAAGAATTATCGCCAGTACAGCTTAGTAGATTACAGTATAGAGGATATTGTAAATAACCTGGATAGCGCTGTCGTAGGTAAACATGGGAAAAAGATCGCCAAAATCATCTACGATTGTATCCATACAGGAGGTAGAGATGGCGTTAATAGCGTATCTGAGCTACTAGACCGACTTGATGGTAAAGGGAAAAAGCAGTTTTCAAGCAAAACATCTTTTACCAAGTATTTGCTTGCAGCCTCTGTAGCAGCATTGGTAACTATAGCGGTGGCAGTTCCAGTGATGAAGTCTTTAGTACCTGATGTACAAGCTGTATCTGAGACTAGGGGTGCAATTGTGAAAGGAGATCCTCAAGGCGACAAGGCTGTCAAAATAGGAGAGTATTATGCTTATATGGTTGGAAATGAAGCATATCAACATATGAAGCCACTGTCTAAGCCCAAGTCAGATGTCAAGAAGTTTATGGATATTCTTACTGATGACTATGGTTTTAAGCCAGAGAATATTATAACAAAGTATGATGCTACCAGAGATGACTTGTACGATGGATTTGAACAGATAGAATCTCGTGTCGGTGAAAATGATAATTTACTCATCTTCTATGCAGGACATGGCCAGCTGGATAAGGACAAAGGCTATTGGATTCCTGTAGAAGGTAGAGAAAAGTCCAGAAGAGACTGGATCTCAAACACGGAAATAAAGAATTTTTTGAGTTCCATAGTGGCCAAGAATGTTTTGGTTGTATCTGATGCTTGTTTTGGAGGAAGCTTATTGAGAAGTGCAAGTAGTTATAAGACTGATACCAAAACGATCTCTAAAAAGAAAAGCAGAATAGCACTTACTTCTGGATCCTTGGAGAGTGTTCCAGATCATTCTGTATTCATTGACCAACTGTTTTGGTATCTCGAAAACAATCAAGATACACTCGTCTATACGTCTAATATTTTTGCCAACATAAGAGAAGCTATCGTATCTAATACGAGTACGGATCCTGGTTATGGACCAATAAGGGATGCTGGGCATCAAGGTGGCGATTTCTTTTTCCAAAAAAAGGAAAAGCAACAAGATTTAATACAGTAGATGTTTGATTAGGAGTTATAGCGTATGAGCTCTTCTAAGTGCTTCTTTTTATACTTTTCCTTGTATTGCTTACAAAACTTAGTGTGGTAGGAGTGCTGAGATAGAAAGCCAATTTGGATTTCATTCCACTTCTTATGTGTAAGCGCAGGATTATAGTGCTGTAATTCTAAGAATAGAAGATTTCCAGTTTTGTGAAAGTTTTTAGTGCCTAGATACTCGAGGTCAGCATCAGCAAGGATGCATTCTAATAGCGATGTAGGAGACTGTGGTATCTTTGTAGCCATAATCATACCTGTAACAAGTCGCAATTGCTTAGCAGAAAGTATCTTCTTGAGCTCCTTCGTTGCTATTTTACAAGAAATTTCTTCGTGGTTGATATGATTTTCTATAAAACCAATATCGTGATAGAGAGCTGCTATTTTTAACAAATAGAGTTCTTCTTTCGTAACCCCTTCTTTTTTTCCGATTAGCTCTACTTTATCAAGGACATATAAGGTGTGCTCAGGACTATGATAGACAAGATGCTCTGGCAATAGTTCCTGCAGACGTGTAAGTACTTTACTTTTTATATCCTTTATGCTATTCAAAATGCAGTTTTATTCAGAATGATTAGATCATTTTAGAAAAACAACTCTAGTGATGCCCTACGTTTTTGACAACCCCACCACTTACTTCGTTTATACTTTCTATAAAGATAAAAGCCTTGGGATCTAGTTTCAATATGGCGTTTCTTAAATGAAATATTTCTAATCTAGTAACGATAGTGACGATAACATCACAAGACGTACTTACATCAAAGCTATCGGGCAAATATCCTCTTTCTCCTTTATACACCGTTATGCCTTTGTCGAATTCTTTGACGATCAATGCTTTTATTGATTCATATTCTTTCGAAACTATAGTCAGTTTTGTAAATTCTTCTATACCATCTACGATATAATTAGCAGTCCTAATGGCTGTGTAGAAGGTGATTGTGGAATACATTGCTTTCTCTAATCCAAACTTGTAAGCTGCAGTAACAAAAAGGAGTGTATTAATTGTCATTATTATCTCAGTACTACTAAATATCGACTTACGGTTGGTGTATTCTACAAGTACTTCTAAGCCATCTATGACACCACCACTCCTAATTACAAATCCTATACCCATACCTATAAAGATGCCACCAAATATGGCAATCAGAAACTTATCGGAGGTGATTACAGGGACATCGATAAATGCAAGAGCAATAGCCAATAATATAATGGAGATAGCAGAACTTAAGGCAAAGTTTTTACCAATCTTGACATAGCCGATGAGGAGAAAAGGAATGTTTAGGATAACAAGGGCAAGTGAAATGTCGACAGAAAATATTTTGTGCATCAGGATAGATATGCCCGTAACTCCACCATCCAAAAACTTATTAGGAATCAGAAATCCTTTAAATGCAATCAAGGCACAAATTACTCCCAGTAGTCTATAGAAGATTAATCTTAGGTTTAACAAGCTTCTCCAATCTATTACCTCGTTAGCTCTCATATATAGCGTAAATTAAACTGATTGTCTATAGAGCAAGATAGTTGATTTTTTGCTGCACAGTGGTGAAAGAGATTTCTTGATATAGTATATAAACAGACACCATACCAACTTTGCAGACATAAGTGCCCTTTCGTCCAGCAAATCAGAGCAAAAATTCGAAGATCGCCAGTGTATTTAGGTGCTTATAGCTGTTTGATTTAATATCTATGACCCTTCCAGCGGAAAACTAGTCCATTAATCAGTTGAATATCAATTGATTATACATTTTATTAAATAAATATTATCCAGTACCAACCGGTCACACCAATTGCTCCGATATATAAGTGAAGGCCTTCTAGTTACTTATTTATTGAACATAAAAAATTAGAAAAATGAAATACATCACTTTATTAGCATTGACATTGACAATTATGGCTTCTTGTACAGAATTACGATTATAATGTTTCTGATTATTTCTATCTAGGTGGCAAATTGGATTATGCCTTTAGTAGATCAAATATTGGTATAGGTGTGCACGGGGGCTTGAGGTTTTAGGGGCTTGATTTCTTAAACTATCCTTTGTCTGAATTAAGATTTTTAGGGTTGGCAAGTAACAACTTTTTAGGAATTTCTCTTAGTTAATAAGGTTCCCCATTACGAGAACGAAGATTCTTCCACTCCGCTACGCTTCGGTCAGAATGAAAAGAGGGGATGGTTGCAAGTGTAGCCATCCACACCTCCAGTTGTCTGAATTAGAATTTTAGGATTTTCTGATATTTGACATAATTGTCTACAAATCAATTTGACTTGACCGTTGTTTGATCAGCTGACTAGAGGCTATAAATAGGTCGACCTCAAGAAGCGTCGACTTGACTTCAATGGGACCCTAGAAACAGTAAGCGTATCAATATCATGTGGAACTAGTAGCAACATCGTCGACATACAATATGTGTACCCTAGAGGCCTTTCAAACAACTAGCGTTTTTTATCTGCCAACCATCCTCTTCTGATGTAGAGGTTCCTTCGTTAGAACAGATGTTTAATCTATTCTATCCGCTAATCGCGGACACTCAGTCATTGGCAATGCAAAAAAGCGGGATGAATGACCGGTACAGCTGTGCTGATCAAAGGTCCTTAACTGACCTTTGAAGAGAGTGAACCGAAACATCAGTTTCGGATGGGTAGGCGAGTAGCAACCTTTTAGTTTCACTCAATTATTTAGTTCCTCATTATGAGAACGGAGATTCTTTCGCTCCGCTTCGGTCTGGATGAAAAAAGGGTATGGTTGTAAGTGTAGCCCTCCACACCTCCAGTTGTCTGAATTAGGATTTTTATGATGCTAAGATTTCAAGATTTTTCTGTAATTAGATATAGTCGTCTACAAATCAATTTGACTTGACTGTTGTTTGATCAGCTGACTAAAGGCTATAAATAGGTCGACCTCAAGAAGCGTCGACTCGACTTTAATGGGACCCTACATAACAGTAAGCGTATTAATATCATATGGAGCTTGTAGCAACATCGCCGACATACAGCATATGTACCCTAGGGGCCTTTCAAACAACTAGCGTTTTTTATCTGCCACCCATCCTCTTCTGATGTAGAGGTTCCTTCGTTAGAACAGATGTTTAATCTATTCTATCCGCTAATCGCGGACACTCAGTCCTTTGGCAATGCAAAAAAGCGGGAGAAATTATTTATAGAATGAGTTTACACACTTCTCTTAAGAATTTAACTTGAGGTGAATACTTATATAAGTTTTTCGTTACTAGAACGAAGACTCCACTTCGCTCTGGTCTGAAAGAAAAGAGGACAAATATTGGCATCTGTATTAAACTTCACTTTTAACAATCCCTAAGTCGTGCCCAACATCACCTTTCATCTCACCCGTAGATAAAGTAGGGGACAGCATCTTCTCTTTCATCTTAAAGGCAAAGCAGCTTATGAAAAAGATATTTACCCTCTTACTATTGTTCTTGGTTGTAGACTTGAGTGCATCAAGTCTGGTGCAACCTGTGGCAGATATGTCTAGGATAGTAGGTGCAGTCAGTCTGAATGTTGTCGAGGATGACAAAACTGAGCCTGCGATGTTTGCTGCTGTGGCCTTATATAATGGAGATACCTTAGTGAAGGGAACAGAGACTGATGAGCTAGGGCATTTTTTGTTTGAGGGCCTAAAAGGATCACGCTACACTATCAAGTTGCATTATGTTGGATATAAATCAGATTCGGTGGAGGTAGACCTCCTAAGTGGAGAGGGTTATGTAGAATTGGTAATGGAAGTTGAGCAAAATCTCATTGAAGAGATAGTTATTATGGCTTACAAAGTTCCTTTGTCCAGAATCTGCGGTTGGACTTGTGGCAGTACAGTAACTTGTGAGTTTAAGGAGACTCCTATGGATTCTACTATTCTAATGCCTCGCAGCTTTGCAGTCGAGCACCAACTCTATAAGGTATTCCCCAATCCTGCCAACTCTGTACTCCAAGTCGATATGTCTACAGACTACGATCAACTAAGGCTCTATTCTGTTCACGGTGCCAGAACGCATCTGGATAAAGAACTCTACTCTGGACTCAATAGATTTGGCATATCGACTTTGGTGTCGGGGCAATATGTACTGCTGTTTTATAAGCAAGGTGCCTTGATGGATACAGAGTTGATACAAGTAGTGCAAGACTGAAGTAGTGAGTTTAAGTTACTTATAAAGAAGTAGCTGGTTGTAACCTAATCTATAAGTTTATGAAACAAATTCAACTTTTAATTCTCTTCATCTTTTTAGGACTCAACTTGGAGGCAGGAAGTTTGTCAGGACACGTTCGAGATTCTATAAACAATGAACCAATTTTAATTTGTACAGTCGCTTTGTATAAAGATGGAGTACTCATTACAGGAACAGAGACAGATTTTGATGGCAATTATTTTATTAATGGGATAAAGAAAGGAGAATACTTGATAGAAGTCTCTTATGTGGGTTATAGAAGCAGCAGAGTTGATTGTGTCACAATAGGGGAGGGAAAGACAGTGGTTGATATCCCTCTTTGTGAAGGATATTTTAATTCTGATTTTATGTTTTTATGTTGCCACAGCTGCTGTGAAGTAGAACGTAGAAAAATGAAGCCTGAAGTCGAGAATTTCGCAAAGGGCGCAAAGGGTGCAACATTGCTTAATTATTGGCCGTACCGCATAGAGGGTAGAGAAGAAAGAGGTTGTAATCAAACGGCTAAGCTCACAGGCTCTGTCAAATTATGGGACCCTATAGATTCTGTGGCTGTAGATCCGGCTGTGTACGCCACTGCAGTTTTGTATAAAAAAGGTAAATTGATTTCTATACAAGAATGTGATCTTGATGGAGAATTCGAAATAGAAAATCTTGAGATGGGCAACTATGTACTCAAGATAAATTATGTAGGACACAAGGAAGTGGTTGTAGAAGAGATAGAAATAGTAAGCACTCTATATAAAGTGTCGATAGAGTTAGAACCTTACAAAAGTATTAGTGAAGAAATACTAATTTCTGGTTACAGAGTGCCTTTAATTGAAAAATATTTTTCATGTGGAGGGCCTATGATTAACCAGATAGCTAAAGCGGATAGTAACAGTATTGTCTTCAATAAATCAGAAGTAAATATTTCTGTTAATAAAGCTTACTCTGTATTCCCCAATCCCGCCAACTCTGTACTCCAAGTCGATATGTCTGCAGACTATGATCAACTAAGGCTCTATTCTGTTCACGGTGCCAGAACGCATCTGGATAAGGAACTCCACTCTGGACTCAATAGATTTGATATTTCGACGCTAGTGTCTGGGCAATATGTGTTGCTGTTTTATAAGCAAGGCGCCTTGATGGATACAGAGTTGGTGCAGGTGGTGCAGGACTGAGAACGATGGTGGTCTTACAAGTATAAGCATATGTTGCTCTGTCGACAATTGTTTGACGATAATTAGTTATAGTTTTAGGACTTATAACATAAATTAGATTCCGATATGACACTCAATAGAAGCATCGCTGTCCTCACTATGCGCCTTATTTTAGGGTTTATCTTTTTCTGGCAGGGCCACGGTAAGGTTTTTAAGTTTGGGATAGACAATGTCTACAACAATTTTTTTAAGAAGACCTATCAGGAGTTGCTACCCGATTTTATTGTCTTAGCGACGGCTTACTTTACCACCTTTGCAGAGCTCATTGCAGGCTTTATGTTGGTGATAGGCTTGGGTAGAGATTGGGCGCTTTATGTGCTGGCGGCAGTCCTTATAGTGGTGACTTTTGGCCACGGGATGGCTGAGCCTATTTGGGATACTGCTCATGTTTTGGTGAGAGCCCTGTTTTTAGTGCCCCTCTTATTGTTGCCAAAGGAATGGGATGTCTTTTCTCTAGATCATTTAATAAGAAGGCAAAAGGAGACGGCGTAGAAAAGTCAACTCCCCAATGTCCTTGGGTCTTGGAGGAGGCAATAAACTCTAATTTTACTTGGACAGATCAAAACCCTATTTGGATGCGTAACTTGATTCTGCTTGCAATTCTTGTTTCTATTAATCTGATCGCTTGTACAGGACAAGTGCAGACAAAGTCTAAGCTAGTAGAAGTAGTACCCTCTGCAAAAGGGACTGTTGTTTCTGAAATTGATAATCAGATCTGGGCAGTATATCAAGACACGAGAGGAGATTTTTGGTTTGGCAGTAATGGAAGAGGTGTTTACCATTATGATGGACAGGCACTAATGCAATTCACCACGACTGATGGATTGGTTAACAATCAAATTAGAGGAATTCAAGAGGATGAAAATGGTCATATTTATATAGAGACACCTTTAGGTGTCAGTAAATTCAATGGACAAGAATTCGTTACACTAGAAGTTGTAAAGCCACCCATCAGTCAATGGAAGAATGAATCATCTGATCTATGGTTTAATTGCAATGGTAATCACCTGTATCGTTGTGATGGAGAAATGTTATACGAGTTGTATCTACCGGAACAAGACTTGTCTGTACTGGGCATAGATTATAAAAAGCAGAGTGGTGATTTGCGGTATAGTCCTTATGCTGTTTACGGAGTCGATAGAGATAAAGAAGGCAATTTATGGATAGGAACGATTGAGGCTGGTGCATTTCGTTATGATGGAAACTCGTTTTTGTGGATAGGAGAGAAGGAACTATCAACCCTTCCAGATGGGAGAGTGCCAGGTGTACGTTCTATGATACAAGACAAAGATGGATTTATTTGGCTTAGCAACTTTTACAGCAAATACAAAATCAATAATGATTCATCTAAGGGTTACGAAAAGTTGAAAGCAGTTGACCTCCCTCAGAATATGATGAAGGACAAAATACTGTACTTTAATTCTGGCTTAAGGGATATGTCTGGCAACTTGTGGATGACGACCTATGGTGGGGGAGTATGGAAATACGACGGCACAGCACTCTTCAATATTGAAATTCACAACGGAAAGGAAGATGTTTTATTGGTAGATATTTTCCAGGATCGCGAAGGCCTAATTTGGTTAGGGACAAATAATGATGGCGTGTACAGACAAAATGGAGAGCACTTTGTGAAATTTGTGCCCTAGGTTACGGATGTCAATCTTATGCTTATTCCCTTTAGAGTTATGGCCCAAATACACCAACCAAATAATCTATTTCAATTTTAGTTTGGATAAGACTATAGATGGCATTGATACGTGCGGAAGCTGCTTGTAGGAATTGGTTTTGCACAGCTCTAAAATCCAAAGAAGTTACCAGCCCTGCTTTAAAGCGCTCTTCAGTCATTTCGATGTTCCTTCTGGCTAAGCTCACTTGATCTTCTGTCAATTGTAGTAAGTTGCGCTGGTTGTTATAGTTCGAAATTAAGATATCGAGTTGGTCATTGAGTTGGGCTTGCGCTTGCAGGATGCTGAGTTGGTCGATCTCTTCTTGGAGTTTGGCATTTTGGATATCGATATTTCTAGTGCCACCATCATAGAGTCTCCAATTGAATAACGCATTGACACCTAGATTAATTTGATTACCCAATTGTAGCGCAAAAGGATCTCCAGTATTGGGGTTGTCATCGAAGATTTTGAAAGCATTTTCAGTAATGCCTAGCCCACCGTTAAGTGTCAGTGTAGGCTTTCTATTGCTCTTAGTGATTTTAGTATTGAGGCTGTTGACATCGGCGAGCATTGCTAAGCTCTTAAGGGTAAAGTTTTCTTCTGATAGCGTTTGCTTTAGCGCTGGAGCATCGATGGTTTCGTCATAGACACTAAGGCTTTCAGTAAAGCGATAGTTCTGAGGGCCGATTAATTCTAAGCTGCGATAGAGTTGGCGTCGAGCAATATCTATAGCCTGTGCTTGAGAGATGACATTGATAGAATCGGTAACAATAGCATTTTCAAATTGTAAGAGATTAAAAGAGTTTGATGACCCAAATTCTTTCTTGGTCTGTTCGTAGGCCAACCTATCTCTCGATGTTTCTAAGATACTGTTGAGCACAGCTTCTTGCTCTTGCTGGTAGATGACGGCATAATAGTTTTGATAGATTTCTCTGAGGAGATCTTGTATGTCAGAGAGCTTGTTGAGTTTTTGTTGATCGACGGCTTTCTCGAGGAGCTCTTTAGAGACGGCTATCCTTCCACCATTGTAGACCACCCAGTTGGCGTCGAGCGCAGCTCCGAGGGATCCACTATAGAAGGCACCTCGAATAAAACTCGCAGGATTATTATTATCGATGATGTTGTTGTTGAAAGAACCATTGAGGTCTACTGTCACTCCAGATCCTGCCACCGCCCAGCTATCGTTGTTCTCGGCTATAGCGATATTCGTTTCAGCAATCTTGATATTGTAATTATTCTCTAGACCGATCGAGATTGCTTTTTGCAAAGTCATTTCTTCCTGAGCTAATAATATAAATGGACTATACAAAAAGAATAGTATACGGAATACGGTCATTTTCATCTCTCTCAAATTATACTAGATATCCTGTGATTTTCATACTCATCATAATCAGTACTCCTATGGTTATTAAGGTGATTAGCGCAAATATTAAAGTCAGTACCCAAGGTTGTTTCCTGGTTGGATAAGAAGGCTCCACCATATTACGCTTATAATTGTCTCCAGTCCACAGCTGCATCGTAAAGAGGCGTATATCACTGGCGATAACAATAAGCGCCGGAATAAGTACCAATAAAATAAAAGTCGAGACCATCAAACCAAACGCCACGGAAATGGCCATCGGAATAAGAAACTGTGCTTGCACACTCTTCTCTAAAAGCAATGGCATCAACCCCGCTACTGTCGTTACAGTCGTCAAGGTTATAGGTCTAAATCTAGAAACACCAGTATCATAGAGCGCTAGTCGGAAAGGCTCTCCTTTTTTGATTTTCTCATTGAAGGTAGAGATAAAGACCAAGGCATCATTGACTAAGATACCTATCAAGGCAATTACGCCGAGTACCGACATCAGACTCACTGGTTTGTCCATAATCCAGTGGCCAAGTCCTACGCCTATAAATCCAAATGGAATCAACATATAAACAATCATCGCTTGACTCACAGAGCTAAACGTCAATACAATCACAAAAAACATACATAAGAAGATAAGGGGCATCGTCTTTTTCATTGAGGCTTGTGTCTCCGCATTTCTTTTGGCTTGACCCTCTAGCCCAACTTTGACAGAAGGATAATTTTCTAGAATAGCTGGGAGCAATTCTGTGTTGATATCATTGTTGATGTCAGATACGGATACCTTCTCGTTGGTAACATCCGCAGAGACTCTTATCTCTCGTTGGCCATCTAAGTGATTGATGGTGCTGATGCCTCTTTCTGTGGTAAATGAAACCAATTCTGATAAGGGAATCGATAACCCTGACGGCGTCTTGTATCGCATATTGCTAAGATCACTGACAGAGCTTCTGTCTTCTTCTTCCATACGCATCCATACCTTGACTTCGTCAGAGCCTCGCTGCAATCTTTGGATTTCGAATCCAAAAAAGCTTTGCCTTACCGATTGCATTATCTGTCCTAGTGTCAAGCCTAAGTTGATGGCTTTGGGCTTAAGGGTGAGCTCTACTTCGTTAAGGCCAGGCACGTTGCCGTCTTGTATATCTGTTAGTGACCCTATTTTAGAAAGTGCTTCCTTCAAGTCCTCAACGGCACTATTCAATTCAGAGGTATTGGTTCCAAGAAGCGAAATTGAGACAGGATCACCAAAGATATTACCTAGACCAAAGGCCAATTTTTCTGCTTCGTATATCGGGCCAAGTTCCTTCTTGATGGCATTGGTGAGTAGTCTGTTGGATATGCCGGGGCGCTCTTCTCCATCTAAGAGATAGACAGCCGTCTGTACTTGGTGTGTGCCTGGACCCATAGTGTTTACGACCTTTTCTATCAATTGTTTTTCGCCACCAAAGTTCTTTTCTGATTGTACTTCGTTGACTGTCCAGATCGCATTGTTGAGAGAATCTACTAATGGCATCAATCTATCCTGACTCGTCCCTGCTGGTAATTCTAAAGTAATAGAAAAGTTATCTGATTGTACAAAAGGAAAGAAAGTTCCTTTGATCAACCCGCCAGAAAATGCACCGACGACAAACATCAAACTGGCTATACACAAGGCCAGTGTCGGCATAGGAAAATTCATGCTCAATTTGAGGATAGGACCGTACAACTTGTAACGTAAGAAGTCCATAAAGCCATCCAGAGCTTTGAGGACAACATTTTTTTTCGCAACTCCTTCTTTGAGTGCCTTTGAGTGGGCGATGTGCGCTGGTAATATAAAAGCTCCCTCTATCAGTGAGAAAATCAAAGTAAAGATGACAACGACTGCCAACTCCGAGAATACATCGCCTAAAAATCCATCGATAAAGAAAAATGAAGAGAAAGCGATGACCGTCGTAATGATGGCGGAGGTGACGGCAGGTAGGACTTCTAGTGTTCCATTGAGTGCTGCCTCCATAGGGCCTGAACCCCGCTCGTAATGTTGGTAGATGTTCTCCGCGATGACGATACCATCATCTACGAGAATACCGATAACGACGACCATACCAAAAGTAGAGATGACATTGATCGTGATACCTAACATAGAAGCGACGGCAAACATCCCCGCAAAGGAGATTGGTATAGCCATAGCCACCCAAAATGAAACTCGCCAGTTAAGAAACATAGCCAGTAGTATGAGCACCATTCCGAATCCTATCAATCCATTTTCTTTGATAAAGTTGATTCTACCATTTAGATACTTTTGACCATCTCTGATTTCTGATACAGTTATTTCTGGATACTTTACTTTGAATTCATCTAGATAATCTTTGGCTGCTTGCGAGATAGGAAACATATCCTCCTCTATCGTATTGTATACATTGATGCTCACCGCTGGCAACCCATTGACAAAGTTTTTCTCTGGAGAGTCCTCCCATCTGTCTTTGACATTGGCGACATCGGATAACTTGATGCTGCCACCATTTGGATTGCTCCTGATGACGATGTCTCTAAACTCGTTAGCGTAGTAGTTTTTGTTTTTGGCTCTGATGAGGAGATCTTCTCTAGCTGTCTTAATCGTACCTCCTGTTGTGAGTAAGTTGGTTTGGGCGACAGCAGCGGCAGCTTCTTGGAAGTCTATGTTGAGTGCCCGCAAATCTTTTTCTCTAAAACTGATTTCTATTTCCTCATCTGGAAATCCACTTAAGTCTATCTGACTAATAAGATCGAGACCAAGTAAGTCGTCTTCTATCTGCCGCGCCAATTTCTTAAGTGTCCGCAAGTCTGTATCTCCACTGATGGCAAACTGGTAAGCATTACTTCTTTGTATCTGCTTGAAGATAACAGGCGGCTCCATTCCTACAGGAAATGAGTTAATCTGATCTACAGAGTTGTTGACATCTTGCAGAAACTCTTCCATATTGGTGCCTTCTTCGGCTTCTACGATAATACTGGCGGCATTCTCGCTAGAGACAGAGGTGGTTTGCTTGAGTCCTTTGAGACCGATAAGATTTTCTTCTACTTTGGTGACGACTCCTTCTTCCATCTCTTGAGGAGAGGCGCCTGGGAAGACCATCTGTATATTGATGATCTTGGAAGGTTGCTCAGGAAAGAAAGTTGTCTTCAATTGTGATAGACCGACGAAGCCCATTACAAAGATGAAGACCATCAAGAGATTGGCGGCGACACCGTTTCTGAGAAAGAAATTTATTATTCGGACCATCGGCTACAGTTTTACTTTTTGTCCTAAGAATAAATTATTGTTGCCTGAGGTTATCACCTGTTCTGTGCCATCTAACCCTTGGACATAAGCGTCGTCACCATCTATCTTGAGGATGTTGACGGTATGTAGCTGTAAGAGGCTATCTTGATAAGTAAATATCTGATTGGTATTGACCAATAAATCGACAGGTACAATAGAGACGTTATCCAGCGCAGCGCCCGATATGCCACCCTTGAGATACATACCATCTCTCAGGCCGCTACCAGAGACATTGATGAATACAGGGATGCTTTGTGTAGTGGGATCGAGTTGCTTACTCGTCCGACTTACGGTGCCTGTAAATTTCTTATTCAGTTCTTCCGACTGTAAAGTAACTTTCTGGCCTGTCTTGAGATACTTAAGGTCTTCTATGGCGACGGGCGATACGAGTTCATAATTATAGGTATTCATAATCTGCCCCAGATTGCCTCCAGGAGAAACAAGTGCGCCAGGATAACTATTGACAGAAAGAAAAACCCCATTGAATGGTGCATAGATGTTGTAGTTCTTGAGGCGCTCCTCAGCACTTTTGATAGAGTAGTATTGATTGTAGATGTTTTTACCACCCACAAAGTATTTCTCCTTATCACTGCCTATTTCTGGTAAAGCTTTGACACTGCGTTCTATATCAAATTCATCTAGATAGCGCTTCCATTTATCAAAGGCCTCAGGATAATCGAATTTTAGATCGGGCATAATCTGCGTGATGGCATTAAAGAGGAGACTGCGTTGCGCTTTGAGGGCATATTCATCATCCTTACTTTCGACCTTAAAAAGCAGATCTCCTTCGGCAAAGCTGCTACCTTGTCTGTGCTTCTTTCCGGTATCTATGAGTTTGCCTTGTACTTCGGCAGAGAGATTGATCTTTTCATAGGCAGAGACACGTCCATCTATGTCTATTCTGTTATCGGTTTTGGTAGGAGGAAATTGGCTGACCTCCACCTTTCGAAGTTCTTTTGGAGGTGGATTTTTAGAGACAGTACTTTCTTTTTTAGCCTTTAGAGATCTAAAAACAAAAGCTCCTAAAAGTAGAAGAAGAAAGGTTACAACTACAGAGATGATGGTTTGTCTTTTCATAGGATAACGCCGCCTGCTGGATAAATGAGTGGATGCAAATATACGAGAAGGCTGTCTAGTGCTTGACCAACCCTAAGACCCACTGCTACAAGACTATGCAAGTAGTTATCAGAGTATTGGACAGTCATCGGTGCCATTGTCATATACATAGACAGTAATAAGCTATTTAGAGCCTACATTGTTTAGTAAGAGAGCCGTTCCTTTACTATATTTATTAGTTATGAAATATGCATTTGTAGCGCTACTTCTTATTATGGCCGCCCTCAGCCACTCACAGACGCTAACTCTAGAGCTTGATGGAGAGCGAGGGCAGATTGATAGAGACCTAGGCCTTATTGTCGCTCATTTGGAAAATTTGGATGAATACAATGACCTGTCAGATTATACTGAGATAGTAGTGGGCTTAGGTGCAGAGACTTATAGCTTTGATGTCCTCCCTTCTGGGCTAACCTATACACAGGGTTATGTTGTTAGAGCAGATACTGATAATTATACCTTGTATTTCACAGAATTGCCCCTAATGGCTATACAGACACGAGAAGATATAGTCGATGAGCCGAAAGTGTTAGGTACATTGACCTATGCAGACGATAGCCTCCAATTGACGACCTATATAGGTGTAGAATTGCGTGGAGGCTCGACCTTGACAGCCCCTAAGAAGACCTTGGATATTGAAATCTGGCAGGATACACTAGGGGAGGAATCTTTAGATGTCTCCTTTGGCGATTTGCGGTCTGATGATGATTGGGTGCTCGATGCACTCTATAATGAGCCTTTGCGGATGCGGAGTTTCTTTGCACACCAGTTGTGGGTGGATATGCACACTCTCTATTATCAAGATGAAGAACCTAAGGCCAAGTCTGGAGCCGAGGTACGCTACGTAGAGCTTTTTCTTAATGGTCATTACAATGGTATCTATGCCTTATCTGAGCAACTGGATAGAAAACAGATGAAACTCAAAAGCTATAAGGAAGGCGTCAGAGGAGAACTCTATAAAGGCAGAACTTGGGGTGCACCGACATACGGTCAGCCACCGAGTTTTAATAATGCGAGTCGTGAGTGGGCCGGTTATGAAATGAAATATCCTAAAGAAAACCAAGCCACAGATTGGGAGTCGGTTTTTGATTTTGTCAATTTTGTAAAGAATAGTTCTGACGAAGAATTTGTTGAGCAAATTTGGTCTGCCTTTGATTATGATAATCACTTGGACTACTTCATTTTCTTAAATGTGCTGAGAGCGACGGACAATACAGGCAAAAATATTTATCTGGCCAAGTACAATTCTGATGAACCTTATTTCAATGTGCCTTGGGACTTAGATGGATGCTTCGGATCGGTATGGAATGGAGAACGAGAAAATATTACCGATGATATTTTGAGCAATGGACTTACCAATAGAGTTATAGAATTGAATCCCAATAATTACGAAACGACAATTTCTGCGCGCTGGTTTGATTATAGAGAAGGCTTGCTGAGTACAGATCACCTCTTGACTAATTTTCAGGAGCGCTTCGATTATTTTACCAATTATAAAATCTACGAGCGAGAATCTCTAGTCTTTCCTAATTATGCCTTTGATGGCGAGTCGCTGACGTATATGTTTGATTGGGTGCAAAATAGAATGGACTACTTAGATACCTATTTTAGACAGCTGTCCTCTACTGAAGAAACTCGGGAAGACCACACCCTTTTGCTTTATCCTAATCCTGTCAATGGCAGCATCCACTTAAAAAATCACAAAGACTTTCTTAATAAAGATTTCCAAATCATTAATGAGTCAGGCCAGGTCTTTATTAAGGGAAAAATTTTATCAGATACGATTAGTATAGAGACGTTGTCTTTGGGGGTGTATGTGTTGGTGCTTGAGAATGGGCAGTCGCGGTTTGTTGTAGAGTAGGGGGTGAGTTGAAGACATTTTATATTTGCTTATAATTTCATTTCGAGCATCGCGCAGTAGTTTCTGCCACAATCAAGTTCTTAGCTCGTATACAAATCCAAAATCCTCTCATCCTATAAATCCTAATTCTGACAATATAGGCCCTTAAGAAATCCTAGGCTCAATTTTACTTGACCGTTGTTTGACGGCCAACTAGAAAAATGAGATAACCCGCGATACGTAGACTAGCCTTCAATAAGTCGACAAGTCAGCAGTAAGCAAGTTGACTCAGACAAAGTGCTCAGTTTCATCGCAACTACACACTATAATATTCCTGTACGCTTTTCAAACAACTAGCGTTTTTTGCGAACTTTTTTTGGCAATGAAAAAAGTGGTAGGGAATTTTAATTGAACAATTAACTTTATTTCTCTTGAAATTTTATTCAATAGAAATCCTAGAATAAGTTATCTCATTACGAGCACGAAGATTTCTCGACGATGCTCGAAATGGAAAAAGTTTTTTTTACCGAATCGCCTACTTAAGTAGCACTGAAGAATTATATTTAGAAGAGGTGAAATTTAAACTTTGGCCTCTTTCATTTTAGGTTATAAAGGCTAGAATTCCGTTAAGAACGGGCTTGTGTTTGAGCCGAAGGCGAGTTTAAG
>CALBWK010000068.1 GCA_937969415.1 uncultured Saprospiraceae bacterium
CTTATTTTGAATCATTTGCAGGCTAGTTGTGAGCGCTATGATCTTGCTATTCTGTCTGAGGAGACCGTTGATGATGGAGGTAGATTTAAGAAGGACTATTTCTGGTGTATAGATCCCTTAGATGGGACGCTAGCGTTTATCAATAAGGTTCCAGGATTTTCTGTTTCCATAGCTTTAGTGAGTAGAAAGGGCACGCCTGTTGTTGGTGTAGTCTATGATCCTAGTGGAGATATGATGTACTCTGCAATCAAGGATCATGGTGCTTACAAGGATGATGTAAGGTGGAAGATCACTAATAAAAACAAGTATCTGACCTATGTGACGGATAAAAAACTTAGCGACACGCCTCAATCTGACCGAATTATATCCTTACTTAATCAACAAGTAGAAAAGCTGGGCTTAGATGGCTATCGTGTAATGGCGGGCGGAGGCTCCGTCATTAATGGAATACGTGTATTGGAGAATGGTCCAGCTTGTATGATAAAGTTGCCAAAGAAGGAAGTGGGTGGAGGAAGCCTCTGGGATTTTGCCGCGATGGCTTGTATATTTAATGAACTTGGATTAGCGGCAACCAATTATGATGGGTCAAGATTAGAGCTTAATAAGTCTGGAGATAGTTTTATGAATCGAGAGGGGATTTTCTTTTCTAATTTTGCTGATAAGAGATGATGGCCCTGGTGAACCTTAAGGGTTAGATTCTAGAAGAACCGTTATTTCCTTAGAAACGGATGAACGGGATCAATGCTTACGAATAATAAACTGTCGCATTAACGACCATACCCAATAGGGTAAAATGGGAAATACAAAAGATTTTTACCTTGCGTCAGCTTTTAGGGATAGGTTTTGAAGAAAACCAATTAGCCTTATTCATATATATAAGAGAGAAAGAGTAGAAAAAAGTATTCATTCTATCTCTTTAGCGCTCAAGACAACCCATCAATGATAAGATATTGAATTATCTTCTAAGGTGTAGGCTACTTATATAGACCTTAATTAAATTGTAAATTATAACCATAAGTTAATACTCGATTTTCCGAGTATAATTAAAAATTATTAGTTATGTCAGTTTCAAATTTTCAACCACAGGTTTTAAAATTTGTATGTTGTTTTTTATTCATCTCTTTAAATTTCGGAGTGTTATTGGCTCAGGATCAAGATGATGAAAACTTATATTACTGGTCTGATTTAGGAAAAACTGAATTGGAGGTTGATAACGGAAGTTATATTCTAATGGCAAAGAATAATACAATTTTCGAATCGAAATTGAGATACAATACCAATAATAAGCACATTAAAAAAATCAGTAAGAACGGTTTTCTTATATATGAAAATAATGATAGCAATATTTCAGCTACGGATATTTTTGATGAATTGTCATTAGCTAAAGAAAATTGGGAAATGCATCCAGCTTTAAAAACAAGTGAGGATTCTGCTCCATTTTTTCCTACAAGAAAGGTTTTATTTAAAATGAAAAATGGTGAAGAGGTTTCTACCATTGACAACATATTAGATAATTATACTTTAGTTTCAATAGAAGAAGTTAGACGAGATGTCTACACGGTAGAGGTGGGCAGCATCTCAGAAGCTATGCATTTGTCAAATGAAATTTTCGAATCTGGGCTAGCCAAATTTTCGCAACCAAACTTCACTGTATCCTTAACCTTAAATAATGATCCACTCTTTGATCAGCAATTTCAGATGCACAATACTGGACAAAGAGTTAATGGTACAACAAGTACTCCTGATATTGATGCGGACGCTTTAGAAGCATGGGGCATCACTACTGGTAGCTCTTCTATAAGAGTGGCTGTTTTTGACAGAGGTTTAGAGGCACATCCTGATTTGACAGATTCAAATGGCAACAGTACGATTGTTGGAGGTTTTTCTCCTGACCTACCTGGTGGAAATGGAGCACCAGATACTGATCCAGGTTTTCACGGAATGGCCTGTGCGGGAATAATCAATGCGGCTCATAACAATATAGGTGTACGAGGAATTGCACCGGGAGTACGTCTACTAGGTGTAAATATCTTTACTGCAGAAACTATAGAAACATTAGCAACAGGTTATACGTGGGCAATGAATAATGGAGCAGATGTAATTTCTAATTCATGGAGCTTTACGGATTCAGATTGTGGTACAGACCATCCAGCACTCAATGATGCTATAGAGGATGCATCTCTCAATGGTAGAAATGGTAAAGGGTGTTTGATTGTTTTTTCTTCAGGAAATCAAGGAGAGAATGGATGTGTGGCTTATCCTGCTAGATTAAATACGGTTACTGCTGTAGGTGCCATTACGTCTAAAGGAATTGTGCCAAGCTATGGTCAAACCGGTGCTGAGTTAGATCTAGTGGCGCCAACTAGTGATCAAGTTTCTGCAAATGCAAATGTACATACGATTGATCGAGTGGGTAATTTTGGAATTGTAGCAGGAGATTATCTTACCTTCTTTGGAGGTACTTCAGCAGCAGCGCCATTAGTGGCGGGAGCAGCTGCATTAGTCTATAGTGTAAACCCTGATCTAACAGTAGCTCAAATGCGGGATATACTTTATTCGTCTGCTGATGATATGGGGCCTTCTGGACGTGATAATAACTTTGGTCATGGAAGAATCAATGCGCATCAAGCTGTACTAGCTGCTAATAACGCTGGTAATCCAACTACCACTGATAATATAGCACTTAACAAACCGGCTACCCAGTCTACTACAAGATTTAATGGGGTAGCCTCAAGAGCTGTAGATGGCAATACTAGCGGAAACTCTTTTACACATACTGACTTCGAGCAAGGATGGTGGAGAGTTGACCTACTAGATGAATATGATATCAGTACAATCAATGTGTTTAATAGAACAACTTGCTGTTCTGAGCGACTTGTAGGAGCAAGAGTATACGTTGGAAATATAGGAAGCAGTAACCCTAATGATTATACCTTGGTAGGTGCTCTGAATAATAATGCACAGATCAATTTTACCAATCTTAATGTGAGAGGACGCTTTGTACTTATAGATAGAAACAATACCAATTGGTTAAGCTTAGCAGAGGTTCAAGTTTTTGGGACATTGGCAGAACCTGAGGTTAACGTTGCGCTAAACAAACCTGCCACCCAGTCTACTACAAGATTTGGTGGAGTAGCCTCAAGAGCTGTAGATGGCAATACTAGCGGAAACTCTTTTACACATACTGACTTCGAACAAGGATGGTGGAGAGTAGACCTATTAGATGAATATGATATCAGTAGGATCAATGTATTTAATAGAACAACTTGCTGTTCTGAGCGACTTGTAGGAGCAAGAGTATACGTTGGAAATATAGGAAGCAGTAACCCTAATGATTATACACTTGTAGGTTCCCTTAACACTAATGCAGAAATCAACTTTACCAATCTTAATGTAAGTGGACGCTTTGTACTTATAGATAGAAACAATACCAATTGGTTAAGCCTAGCAGAGGTCCAGGTTTTTGGAACTATCGCACCTGTCTTAAATACTGCTTTCAATATTTCAACGAGTGAAGAAGTAATAATCTTTCCTAATCCCGCAAGAGATATTTTAAATGTAGATCTTTCAAATTATCAAAATACGAGAACTACCTATTCTATTATTGATTTTAATGGAAGTGTAAAGATGAAAGGAGAGTTCAATGCAAATCATCTTGATCAGGAATACATTGAGTTGGATGGTTTGTTGGATGGAAATTATATTTTATACTTAAAGCCAGAAGGAAACGAGCCATCAACGCATAAATTTATGGTACTGAAAGCCTATTAATTTAGTGCACATAGACAGTATCTAAAAGTGGAAACATTATTTATAAATGTTTTTGTTGGACAAGCTTCTAAGGTCGTAGTAATTATGCTCTGACGTTAGAAGCTTTTTCAATTACATCTATAAGTAGATCGTAAACTAGAAGTGTAGTATATGGTCGTGGAGCATCGCTTGGTGCACTGTCTGGTTCCTTGGTTTTCATACCTACACTACCTTAGAAGTATGGAGGCAACCTTAGTCTACTTATAAAGCTAGATACGATGACCTATACAGGAACAAGCATAGTATCATACAGAAGAGGACAGCCAGCATTCTGACCATCCTCTCATTAAGGTGCTTTCTGTATAATATATGATACGCCTGTTTAGAAAGGCATTTCTTTCTTATCAAAGCAGATAAATTCATTAGCGACTACTTCTGTTAC
>CALBWK010000069.1 GCA_937969415.1 uncultured Saprospiraceae bacterium
CTTGTATCCTAATAAGCACGCGTATGGTACCTTCAAAGCGCCTGGTTTTGAGATGATGTCTGCTTGGGGTTTGATTACAGATCGCGTCAACTATCATTACAATTTGTACGGTGTTAGTCCTTGGATTAGTATGCAAGGATACTCAGGACACCACGCCAGAGGAGGACGTCACCATTCTATGATGCGGTCTAAGAGTATCGAGTCAATCTCTGCTGTATCCTCAGATGATTCTGCTAATGGAGATATATCCATTAGAGGTTCTAGGCCGTCTGCACAAGTGTATTATATCGATGGTGTTCGCGTTGAAGCGGACAAGGCAAGTAGTATGATTCCGAAAATGGATGTAGTAAGTGATAATAATGATAAAGGAGGCTTCCCCGATGATAAGCGAAATGCTGCGGATGATTTTTCATTCAGAGAGAATCTCAATGAAACGGTCTTCTTCTTTCCTGACGTAGAAATTAACTCTGGAGAAGCCACCCTCTCTTTTAAGATGAATGAAGCGCTGACCAAATGGAATCTGCTGCTCTTTGCCCATAACAAAGAGTTACAATACACTTTTGATCAAAAGGAAATCATCACCCAAAAGAAATTGATGATAGAGCCGCTCCTGCCACGCTTTGTGAGACAAGGAGATGAGATTGTCTTGACGGCCAAGGTGTCTAACTTGACAGAGCAACCGATTGAGGCCAATAGTGAAATAATTATAGAAGATGCCATAACTGGTCAAGCGCTCAATGCCTCCCTCAATGTGTCCGCTGCGGTTCCAGTAAGCCTAGCACCAGGCACTTCTGAGATAGTCAATTGGTCCCTAGACTTGCCCAAGGATTTCTTGGCTCCCTTACTTGTGAAGACCCTTGTTCGTGGTGGTAGTTATACAGATGGAGAACAGAATGTCTTACCAGTACTCACTAATCGGAAGCTCGTCACAGAAACGATGCCGATGCACATAGCAGGTGGAGAGACTAAGACTTTTGAGTTCAAAGCTCTCGATAAATTGGGTAGCAATACCTCTTTGACGCCGCACAATTATAGTCTGGAGTTTACATCCAATCCTTCTTGGATAGTGGCTAAGGCTATTCCGCATCTGACCATCGAATCTGACTTAGCGTCTACGATTTCTTATGCCAATGCCATCTATGGTAACCTTCTGATGCAGCACTTGCTCAAGGAACAGCCAGCGCTAAGAGATGCCATTAGATTATGGAAGGATGAAGACCTGACTAGCGAGTTGGAAAAGAAAGCAGACTTGAAACTCTCCGAGCTGACGGAGACACCATGGGTGAGAGCAGCACTAGGCGAGTCAGATCAGATGAAAAAGTTGAAACTCTATCTTGATGATAACTACATTACACAGCAAGTCAATACCTACCTTAGAAAATTACAAGCCAGACAATTGTCTAATGGAGGTTTCACTTGGATGACAGGTGGTAGAGATAATTGGTATGTTACACAGAATGTCTTGGAGACAATCGGCCACCTAAAGAAACTAGGAGTTGAGTTTAATCTCGATCCACAATTGATAGAGAGAGCTGTCCGATATTGCGACCAGCGTATGATAGAGTATTACGAAGACAATAGCCGTCGCTCACAGAAATATCTTCCTGCGACTATCCTAAATTATTTATACGTCAGAAGCTTCTTTGATCTCCCTATCTCAGGAGCCTTGGCAAAGGCTACCAAGTTTTATTATAAGAAAGGAGAAGCTACTTGGACAGAATTAGGTACCTATCAGCAAGGTCTCTTGGCGTTAGCTGCCAGTCGTTCGGAGAGGTCTGGACTGGCAGATAAGATTTTGTCCTCACTTGAAGAAAGATTGATTAGAAATGAAGAACTGGGCTATTACTGGAATGACCAAGCAGGTTATTATTGGTACAATCTGAATATCGAAAAGCAAGCTTTGATGATCGAGTTGTTCAGTGAGCTAAAATCTAATTCTGATGATTTAGACGGGTTGAGATTGTTTTTGCTAAAGAACAAGCAAACCAATAGTTGGAAGACGAGTAAGGCCACTGCTGCTGCCTGCTATGCTTTCTTACTGGGATCTGAAAGTTGGTTAAGTGGTACAGAAATAGTCGAAGTATCTTACCCACAAAGCTCCTTAGTCTTGCCACAGGTCAATACACAAAACCATACTGGCTACTATCGCCAAGACGTCGAGTCTAACCTTATCAATAGGAGTCTCAGTACTGTCGAGGTCAAGAACCCAAATCCAGGAGTGGCTTGGGGAGCGACCTATTTTCAATACTTCGAAGACTTAGATAAGATCACAGATTTTGAAGATACGCCAGCTAAGATTTCCAAGACTGTTTATAAAGTTGATGTCGATGATAATGGAGAAGTTCTAACTGCTATAGGTAATGAAAATTCTATACAACCTGGTGACAGATTGCGGATACAGATAAAATTGAGTGTTGACAGACCTATGGAGTTTATGCAATTGAGAGATATGCGGAGTAGTGGATTAGAGCCTACTAATGTCATCAGTCAATACAAATGGCAAGATGGGTTGGGCTACTATGAAAGTACCCGTGATGCAGCCAGCTATTTTTTCTTTGATAGGATAGCCAAGGGCAATTATGTCTTTGAGTACGATGTCTTTGCAGTACATCAGGGTATTTTCAGCAATGGCATCACAGAATTCCAGTCTATGTATGCACCAGAATTTAGTTCTCATAGTGAAGGCATCCAGTTAGAGATAACAAAACCCTAAGTTTGTTGTTCTATAGCTAACTAGACACTTATGAAGCATTGGTTGCAGGCAATGAGATTGAGGACCTTACCTCTCGCAGTAGCGAGTATCGGTATGGGTGGCTTTCTGGCGGCGGCCCACGGAGGCTTTAGATGGTCCATATTTGCTCTGAGTCTCTTGACGACGCTAAGTCTGCAAATACTATCTAATCTAGCTAATGATTATGGCGATACAATCCACGGAGCCGATGGGCCACAAAGGGAAGGCCCATCGAGGGCTGTCCAGTCGGGGGCCATCACAAGAAGTCAGATGAAAAAAGCGATAGGCGTATCTATCATCATCACATTGGTTTTTGGATTAGCATTACTGGTAACTGCACAAGTGCCTTCAGTGGTTTTTTATATTTTTTTAGGCTTGGGGCTGCTCGCAATTGGTGCTGCTATTCTCTATACCAATGGATTTAGGCCTTATGGGTATATGGGGCTTGGTGACATCTCTGTCTTTCTGTTTTTTGGTTGGTTAGGTGTAATAGGGACTTATTACCTGATGACGGGACTATTTAGTTGGGACTTGCTTTTGCCTGGAGCCGCTTGTGGTCTGTTGACAGTAGCTGTCCTCAATGTTAATAATATTCGAGATATCAATTCTGATCTACAAGCTGGCAAGCTTTCTATTCCTGCTAGACTTGGTCGTTCCAAGGCGACTTGGTATCATCTTACTTTGTTGACTATAGGCGTATTATGTGCTGTCGCTTATGTCTTGATGCATTATTCCAAGCCCACACAGTGGCTCTTCCTTTTAGCTGTGCCGCTTGTATATATCAATGGCAGAGCCGTGATGACCAAGTTCAGTGTTGCAGAGTTGGATCCTTATCTTAGGCAGATGGCTATAACTACATTGGCTTTCGTGTTGTTTTTTGGATTGGGAATTACCCTGTGACCGCTTACCTTTGAGCCAATGGCTCTGACCTCCATTTTCCTTCATATATTGTTATGGACCTGTATAGGGTTACTGGTGCACAGCTATGTACTCTATCCACTTCTAGTGAGATGGTTAGCAAGAGGGAAGTCATTGAATCAACTATGTTTCACAGAGTCAGACGAGTGGCCAGAGGTTGTTGTATTGATGGCAGCATATAACGAAGAGTTACTCATTGCGCAGAAGCTTGATTCGCTGCTGTCCCAAGATTACCCTGGTGATAAATTGACAATCTTTATTGGTTCGGATGCTTCTACTGATAAGACAGATAGCATCTTAAGCAGATATGCAGAAGCACATAGTCATCTCCACTTTGTTCCTTTTTCTACGCGTACAGGTAAGCCTGGTATCATTAATACTTTAGTTGAGAGGGTACAAGATGCTATGGGTAAAGAGAATGTTCTATTTCTGATGACAGACGCAAGTGTTATCTTAGAAGAGTCAGTGACCAGAATACTAGCGCGGCACTTTAAGAATCCTGAGATTGGGATGGTCGATGCACATATGCGCTATATAGG
>CALBWK010000070.1 GCA_937969415.1 uncultured Saprospiraceae bacterium
TTTTTTCATCTCCCTTAGACTTGCACTACACAAATATTAAAACATTAAGTCTAACTTAGGTATGATATTATCTAAGCATCACAAGAGGTTAACTAGTTTCATCTCTAGGTTATAAATACCTATTGCTCGATGTCAGTCCTCTTGTGATTTTTACAGCAGTATCCAAATAGAAATTAAGGCCAGCGGCCTATTATTAGGGAATTAGATTAACTGTAATTGCTTAGAATTTTAACTCTAACATTAAAGATATGAAAGTAAAATTTAACTACTTCGCAGGAATAGATATTTCTAAGAAGACATTTGACGTCACAGTATTTTTATCTGAAGATCAAAAGGAGTCTTTTAAAAAGTTTGATAACAATCTCAGAGGTTGTGAAAAATTCATAAAATGGCTTACTAAGCTTGATGTAGAACTAGATCTCTTACTGATCTGTATGGAAAACACCGGAATCTATCACAGACTGCTTGCCTCATATTTAGCTTCAACAAATATCTTTACTTGGGTAGAAAATGCAAGTCAAATTAAGTGGTCAATAGGAATACAACGAGGAAAGAACGACAAGGTAGATTCCAAAAGAATAATGACCTATGCCAAGCGTAATCATGACTCTGCAAAAGCCTATGAAGAGAAAAGCAAAGATTTACAACAAGTCGCTGATTTACTGGCAGTTAGGAAGAGAATCATAGATTGTATCAAAATACTAAAAGTGCCAGTAAAGGAGCTTAGTGCCGCTGGCTTAAAAGACCAGGCTAGGATTGTTGAAAAGACAACGAGAAAATCAATTACGACACTTGAGAAAGAAAAATTAAATGTCGAAGACACCATTAAAAAGATAATAACTAAGAATGAAATTCTAAACGAGATTTACACCTATGTAACTTCTGTTAAAAATGTTGGCTTTGTAGCTGCGAGCCATTTATTGGTGTACACTAATGGATTTACTAAGTTCCAATCTGCAAAACAAATAGCAGCTTATAGTGGGATAGCTCCTTACGAATTTAGTTCAGGTACAAGTGTGAGAGGCAGAACAAGAGTACATCATATGGCGAATAAAAGACTAAAAACTATACTTCATATGTGTGCAATTAGTTCTGTAGGGAACAATGAAGAAATGAAAATCTATTTTGATCGTAAAGTAGGTGAAGGAAAAAACAAAATGTTAGTCTTAAATGCTATAAGAAATAAGATTCTAGCTAGAGTATTCTCTTGTGTAAAAAACAAACGTATGTACGAACCGTATTTCGCTTGATATTTACTTGTTTATATTATAGAAATCGAGCATCGCCGAGAGATCTCCGTTCTCGTTACATTAAAGTTGAAATCGGACTCAAAACTTCTAGTCATTTAATTTTCAAGATAGGACTGAAAATAAAATCATCTATACGCTGCGCAACTATAAATTTGAAATAGTAACTCGCTTATCCAAAAAAGTTCGGCATCGACGGTCCTTCCATTAACCTCGCTGTAAACTGCCCTATCATCTGTGGCGCAGAAACAACAAAGAAAAGAATACCCCAAAGTGCCCCATACAAGTGGGCACTATGACCTATACCATCTGCCTTATTAGACTTATCTGCCCAGCTAGAGTAGACCAGATAGCCCACCGCAAAAACGATAGCAGGTACAGGTGGGTAGATAAACCAACCCCAAGGATTGAGCAAGCAATAGATGAGTACGAGTGCGGAGGTGGCACCCGATGCCCCTATAGCCGAGTAGCCAGGGTTATCTTTATGCTTGAGGAAAGAAGGTACATTACCGGCTATGATCGCTGTGAGATAGAGTAAGACAAACATTACCGGCCCCATAGCCCCAAACAATCTCGTAAACATCCTTTCTATAAACTCTCCAAACATCCACAACACAAAGCCATTAATCAAAAGGTGATTCATACTACCGTGTAAGAATCCTGAACTCAACCATCTGTAGTACTGCTTTTCTCGTTTCTCGGTGTACGGATGGTGCTTGAGCGAATCGAACATACTACGATTGCTAAAGGCTTGATAAGAAGCCAAAGCGGTAACGATAACAAGGCCTAGAGTTATGGACATATTGCTTTTGTATTATAAGAAGCTACAATCTATTACTTATTGTGATAAGGTTCATTATTAAGGATGGTATAAGCGCGGTAGATCTGCTCTAACAGTACTGTCCTTGCGAGGTGATGGCTGAAGGTCAGATCCGACAATCTGAGTGTTTGCTTATACTTTTCCTTGACAGCTTTACCTAACCCATAAGCTCCACCGATAACAAAGATTAAGTTTTTAACAGAGGCGGCCATCTGCTGTTCCATCAATTTAGAGAAGCTCATAGAATTATAGGTCTTACCTTTTTCATCCATTAAGAAAACAAATTTTTCCTCTCCTAAGTGCTTGAGCAGTAAGAGCGCCTCTTGATCTTTAACTTCTTGACCAGAGAGACTGGAAGAGAACTTGGGTGGTGGGATGGCAATTATTTCTGCAGACACATAAGACTTGAGTCTCTTGAGATACAAGGCTTCTGCCTCGCTATGGTGGTTCTTCTTATCCCTTCCGATGTAGTATATTTTGATCTTCACTACTTACGCATCCAACCTTTGATATCAGGATCTACGACAAAGTAACGTCCATTGATCTCTGATACTATAAAGAGCTCCCTAGTATTCTCGCCTACATTCTGATGGATGATCTCCAGTCGCTTACCCTTAGAGACGGTGACGATACCCGCGTGGCCATAAGGATTCTTATAATTAGGGCCAAAGACCATTATATCTCCTGGAAGGGGTCTGTACTCGGAACCGTTGATAAATTGATATAGGCCTCTATCGTGATTAAGCTTAAGGTCGGGTAGCGTCTCATCAAAGAGATCTTTCGCGTGACCATAAGAGTCTCTCATCCTATGCCCGTAATTGATAAAGTAGAACCGCTTGACAAATTCTACACATTGGTACTTGAGACCTAGATTATAATTATCTGCTGTCGTATTTCTGCCAAACACATTCGCTTGATCTCCATTATAGTACACATTAATGCCATTGTAGCTATCGATAACTTCCCCGACTTGAGGTGGTGTTCTGATGATGCTGAGTGGATCAAGTGGAGGCGTGGTGGTTGGCTCAGCAGTATGGAGTACCGAGAGCAGACACAACAAAGAAGACACGAAAAGTAACTTAATCATAAAGCTTAGACTATATGCTTGTAGCGCTCAAATGTAAATAAGATTTGTCTCCCAAGAGTTAGATAGGGCTCTCCTTAATACCACCTTGACATTTTGTATAAATTTGCACCCATAACAAAGTCAACATACAAAGATGTTCGAAAACTTAAGTGACCGGTTAGATAAAGCGTTTAAAGGGCTTACGGGTGATAATAAGATCACTGAGATCAATATAGCTCAATCTATTAAAGAGGTAAGAAGGGCCTTAGTTTCTGCGGATGTTAACTATAAAATAGCCAAAGAATTTACTGACAAGGTCAAAGAGCAAGCCTTGGGGACGAGAAATGTCCTGAAAGCGGTCAAGCCGGGAGAGCTAATGGTCAAGATCGTTATGGACGAAATGGTCCAGTTGATGGGTGGTCAAGCTGCTGGCATCAATGCGAAAGGCAATCCAGGCGTTATTTTGATAGCGGGATTGCAAGGTTCTGGTAAGACAACCTTTACGGGTAAGCTCTCCAAGTTCCTTAAGGAGAAAAAGAATATGAAAGTGCTCGTGGCAGCCTGTGATGTCTACAGACCAGCCGCGATCAATCAATTATCAGTCATAGCAGAACAAGTAGGTGTTGACATCTTTAAGGATATAGAAAATAAGAACCCAGTAGATATAGCGGGGCAGGCTGTCGCATATGCTCAGAAGAACAACTACAATGTCTTGATTGTCGATACTGCAGGTAGATTGGCTGTAGATGAGGCGATGATGACAGAGATAGCTGCTATTAAGGACGCCATCACACCTACCGAGTCGCTCTTCGTTGTGGATTCTATGACAGGTCAAGATGCAGTCAATACGGCAAAGGCCTTTAATGAGGTGATCGACTATGATGGTGTCGTCTTGACAAAGTTGGATGGGGATACAAGAGGGGGAGCCGCGCTTTCTGTTAAATATACTGTAGGCAAGCCGATTAAGTTTGTCAGTACGGGAGAGAAGATGGGCGATCTGGATGTCTTCCACCCAGACAGGATGGCGCAGAGGATACTCGGGATGGGAGATATTGTCTCTTTTGTCGAGAAGGCTCAAGACCAGTTTGACGAAGTAGAAGCCAAGAAGCTAGAAAAGAAAATCAAGAAGAATAAGTTTGACTTCAACGATTTTCTAGGTCAGCTCAATCAGATCCGTAAGATGGGTGACTTGAAGTCACTCCTCGGTATGATACCTGGTATGAGCAAACTGAAGAATCTAGATATCGATGACAGTGCCTTTGGTAAGGTAGAGTCTATTATCCTCTCGATGACACCAGAAGAAAGAAAGCGACCGGAACTGCTTAATATGAATCGTAAGAAGCGGATAGCCAAGGGATGCGGCCGCAATATCCACGAAATCAATATGTTCATCAAGCAATTTGATCAGATGCGGAAGATGATGCATATGATGACGAAGGGCAACAATATGAACAAGATGATGGAGCAGTTTGGAAATATGCCTAATATGAAAGGATTCGGCAAGTAGTCAAGGCCTTATATATTAGGATAGATTTATATGCGTATTAGATTTCTTTAGATTAAATCTGATGAATTCTTCATATACATCATAGAGGATTGACTATATTGGTCTATCATTTAGCCTAATATGAGAAATCTATCCTTACTGCTAGCCTTTACGTGTCTAGCTCCTTTATTCAGTTTTGCACAATTATCTAATGGGTCCATTGCTCCTAATTTGACCATTACAGATATTGACGGTGTTTCCCACGATTTATATGGCGATTATCTAAATCAAGGTAAGTCCGTGATTTTAGATCTCTCAGCCACTTGGTGTCCACCTTGTTGGTCGTTTCATAACAACGGTGTTATGGAAGAGCTATATGATGATTATGGGCCCAACGCTTCAGAATATTATGTAATGCCTATAATGATAGAAACTGATCCGGGTACAAATATGGCCTGTTTCTTTGGGCCGACTGGATGCAACGATTCTACCTTAGGTGATTGGTCAGGACATCCATATCCTTTATGCAATCCATCCTCATCAGAGGCATCTGCCATTAATAATGATTTCTCAGTCAATTTTTTTCCGACCATATATATGATTGCGCCTTCTGGATATGTCCGCTTAGCTCCCTCGGGAGGAAATACCAGCTTTTCGGTCTTTGAGTCGTGGGCAGCAGAATCTTACCAGATGGAAAATTCTACATGGACGGTCATAGAAGATGATTGCTCGCTTGGGCAAATAGACTTCAATACATTCCAGGGATATGGTACTGTAACTTATAATTGGTCTAATGGAGCAACTACTGAGGATATCAGCGGGCTTGTAACTGGCGACTATAGTGTAACGCTTACAGATAGCAATGGCTATACTGTAGAATTTGGACCGATTAGCGTAGTAGGCGCAGAACAGATGTCAGAAGACAACGCAATATTGACGGATATAGATTGCTTTGGAAATGCAACAGGTGCCATTTCTATCAACATTACAGGCGGCTCAGGCAATTATGGATATGAGTGGAGTAACGGTAGCGATGATGGACCGAGTATAACCAATCTAATTGCTGACGAATACGAAGTTATTGTTACGGATTTAGATACAGATTGTGAGTTAGACTTGGAATTCGAACTCGAAGAACCAGATGAATTAGAAGTAGAACTTACTATCACTGATGCTGGTTGTGGCGGTGCAATGGGAGAAGTAGAATTTGATATAGATGGAGGTAACAGTCCTTACGATATTGTCATCAACAGCATTACCTATACTGGAACAAATATATCGTTAGCACCAGGGTCTTATACTGCTGCAATTATTGATGACAACGATTGTAGCTTAACACAGAATTTCACTATAACAACATTGCCTTTGCCTACTGCGGTCAGTACTGTTTCGGGCATTATCGATTGCGCAGATCCTAGTGTTACACTGAGTTCTGCTGGTTCCTCTACAGGATCATCGTTTAGTTACGCTTGGTATGATGATAGTGGTACTTTCTTGAGCAACAACACTACATATCAAGCAAGTGATCCAGGTATCTATACGTTGTATGTGACCAATACTGCAAGTAATTGTTTCTCCACCTCTGATATAGAAGTCATTAGCAATATGGTTATCCCGACGGCCATCATAACACCGATAGGCAACCTCACTTGCAACAGTATGACAATGACCTTATCGGCTGCAGGATCAAGTGCAGGCAGCAACATTACATACAGATGGTCAGATGAAAATGGGGGCAATATAATTGGTCCTAATACTACAGGAACTGTCACAATAGATTCTGGTGGAGACTACAGTTTATTGGTTGAAGACAATTCCAATTCTTGCGAAAATTTAGTACAGATTTCAATTACTGAATCTACCACACCACCAAGCTTAACACTACCAAATAATGCCTCCGTCTGTTCTGGAGAATCAAGTCAAATCTGTGTCAACATCTCAACAGATCAAACCATAGAATGGAAAAACCAAAATGGTACTCTCATCAGTACTACATCCTGCTTGTCCTACAATACTGCAGAAACTTTTACAGCCACTCTGACTGACAATACTACAGGATGCTCCAACTCGCAGAATATAGAAACTACTATTAATGCTTTACCTAGTGCAGACATTTTAGGTGATGTAGAATTTTGTGCGGGTGGCTCCACTATTTTATGTCATCATAATCATACTAACATAAATTATAGTTGGTCTAGTAATGGTCAACCGTTAGCTAATGCGACTTGCATCACTCTTAACCAAGAGGGACAAGTCCATCTAACAGCGACAAACTCTGTTACAGGTTGTTCTTCAGAACAAAGTTTAAATACACTTATTCAATCTGCTCCTTCTGCGCAACTTTCTACACCTATGGGCACTACTATAGATTGTGATCTGACCCAAGTATTGTTGGATTTAGAAATTGCGCCTAATACCATAATAATGTGGACAGATAGTCAAGGGAATATCATCAGTAATTCAGAAGATATTTCTGTGAGTGGAGGCCAATATTTTTATACAGTACAATCTGCTCTAGGGTGTACAACACAAGGCAACATTACAATAACAGAAAATACAGATCTTCCAGAACTCCTCCTTTCGACTCCGGAAACCTTAACGTGTACCGCAACCGAGACTACTCTGAATTTTACAACAACTAGTACTAATTATAGCATCGTTTGGTATAATAGTATGGGTAGCATCCTTACCGGCTCCAATCCGACAGTAACTGACCCTGGTGTCTACATTGCTGAATTGACAGATATAAATGGATGCACAATCCAACAAACTATCACGGTAGACGAGGATACCGATTCACCTACGATTGGTATCGTAACACCCGATATATTAGATTGTAGTTCGCCGTCTGTTAGCATACAGCTTGAAGGCGACCTTGCAAACAACACCATCAATTGGCAAGATGCACAGGGAGCACAATTAGGTAATTCTTCTGGTATTACCGTCTATGAGGTAGGCACTTATACGGCCACTGTGACGAGCTCTAATGGGTGTAGTTCAGAAACTTCTGTGACAGTATCGGCAACAAATGATCTGCCAGAAATAAATATTGCTGAGCCAGAAATATTAGGCTGCTTAAATCCTACAGTGGAACTTATTCTAGAAGGAGACTTGAATGGAAATACATACAGTTGGATAAACGAGCAAGGCATCACACTTAGCGTTAATTCAACATATATAGCTACAAGTCCAGGAAATTATAGAGCAAGAATTACGACCCCTGCTGGTTGCCAATCTGAAGCCAGTGTCACAGTTCTAGAAAGTGATATTATTGAAATTATGGCGTCATTTGATTTCGAAGTTATGGGCAATAGCATTGCATTTATCAATAACAACAATGGTGCTGCAGGAACGAGTTTCTTGTGGGAGTTTGGAGATGGCAATACCTCTAACGAAGAAAACCTAAATGACTATACCTATCAAGAAGGCGGTGATTATGAAATCTGCCTGACTACCTCTAATGAATGTGGTAGTTCTACCAATTGCGAAACAATTACGATAGCCGCTGCACTAAGCTACGAGCTAACCATCCAAGACATCAGTTGTCCGGGCGGTTCAGATGGACGCATCATCATTAATATGACAGGTGGGACGCCTGCATACAACTACGTGTGGAATGATGCTTCTATAAATGGAATGGGTTCAGGGAATCTCAGTGCAGGAGATTATCAAATTACAGTTACAGATGCAGATGGAATCAGTATAATAATAGATATAAAACTAACAGAACCAGAACCCATAGTATCAGAAGCAACTATAACAGCAACATCAATGGTCGATGCTAATGGTCAAATTTCATTAGAAGTTTCTGGTGGTACTTCTCCTTATGAAGTCATATGGGATGATGGGTCAGCAGGAATGGAGCGCGGTGGCTTGAGTCAAGGTACCTATATGGCTGTGATTACAGATGCTAATGGTTGTCAGATCGTAAGTAGCTTTATAGTAACTGGCTCTACAGCCATTACAGAAATCAAGAATCTAAGTCACTTTAGTTTGAGTCCTAACCCTGCATTCAATGAAGTCAACATCGAAGCAGAATTTTCAGAAGAAATAAAACTGGATCTTAGCTTAATCAATGCTCGTGGAGAGAAGGTATTCATTGACCAAATGCAGACTGACTTAATCTCAAGACGCTTAGACTTGTCTAACTATTCTGCTGGAGTGTATCTTCTGGAATTGAGATCAGGACAACAAGTGAGTTATAGAAAACTCATTATAACGAAGTAGAGCTTAAAGAGAAGAACGAACGAATATCAAAATATATTTAAAGAGCTAGGCCGTTGGGTTTAGCTCTTTGCTTTTTCAGACACAAGATCTTGAAGTTCCTTGAGCTTCATCATCGCTTCGATAGGCGTTAAAGTATGCAAGTCTAATCTTGTAATGGCTTCCTCTAGTTCTTTATAATTTTCAGAGCCTAGGTCAAAAATATTGAGTTGATGTGTAGGCAAGGCACTCTGTTGTTTTTCCAAGGTACTTTTGACAGCATCCTTTTTATCTATGGATTTTGATTCCAGATCAAGAAGCAAATTTTTCGCTCTACTGATAATAGACTTGGGCATCCCAGCGAGTTGCGCTACATGAATTCCAAAACTAGCTTCAGATGAGCCCTCTACTAATTTACGGAGGAAAATAATCTCCTCACCTATCTCCTTAGTCGCGACATGATAATTCTGTATCCTATCAAAGTTATCCGCTAGTTGATTCAACTCGTGATAATGGGTGGCAAATAACGTTTTGGGTCTGAGGTCTTTGTGATCGTGAACATACTCTGCTATAGACCACGCAATAGATATACCATCATAAGTGCTCGTCCCTCTACCGATTTCATCCAAGAGAATAAGACTCCGCTCAGAGAGATTATTGAGTATGCTAGAGGTCTCATTCATCTCTACCATAAAAGTAGATTCCCCACTAGAGATATTATCAGAGGCACCCACTCGCGTAAATATCTTATCGACAATACCGATGGTTGCAGCATCCGCGGGCACATAAGAACCCATATGCGCTAGGAGGCAAATGAGGGCAGTTTGTCTAAGGACTGCAGACTTACCAGACATATTGGGACCGGTGATCATAATGATCTGCTGATCATCTCTATCCAAATAGACATCGTTGGGCACATACGGGTCATCAGGCGGCAGTTGTACTTCTATGACAGGATGCCTTCCCGCTTTGACATCTATGGTATAGCCATCATTGATCTCGGGTAGGGTATAACGTTGCTTCTCTGCAACCTCTGAAAGAGACTGATAACAATCGAGTTCCGCCAAGACTTTTGCATTTTCTAAGAGGGTAGAGACATAGGTCATCGTCTTATCTACCAACTCCTTGTAGAGTTGCTCTTCGAGAACATTTATTTCATTCTGCGCTTGAAGAATTTTAGATTCTAATTCTTTGAGCTCTGGTGTAATGTATCTCTCAGCGCTTTTAAGAGTCTGTTTCCGTATCCAGTTTTCTGGTATAAGATCTTTGTCTTTATATTTATTGGTGACCTCTAGATAGTATCCAAATACATTATTAAAGCCAATCTTGAGTGAAGCTATCCCCGTTGCTTCTGACTCACGGACTTGGACTTGTGTAAGTTTATCTTTTCCGTTATTGGCAATGTCTCGCCATTCATCAAGTTTCTCATTCCACCCATCCTGGATGACTTGTCCCTTGTTAAAATTAACAGGAGCATCAGGGCTCAGTGTCTTTCTGATCAAATCTTTGAGATCATCACATCGATTCATCCTTGTGAGTAAGACTTTATAAGCCTCTGAGGTATCCTCTTCAAACAATTGGAAGGTTTCATCGACTAGATCTAGAGCATTGGCAATCGTTATCAATTCTCTTGGATTAACCTTACCTAGAGGAATTTTCGACGTGAGTCTTTCTAAGTCCCCAGTTGTTTTGAGTTTGGCTTGTAGTGCAGCCCTTTTTGATTCATCTTCTAAGAGCAACTTAACGCGTTCTTGTCTGGCCTTTATCTCCGCAATATCTTTAAGTGGTAACAATATCCATTTCTGCAACATCCTAGCGCCCATCGGAGAGCAGGTCTTATCAATGATATTGATCAATCCCTTACCGCCTTGATGATTGCTACTTATTAATTCCAAGTTTCTAATGGTAAACTTGTCGAGCCACATATACTTATCAGACTCAAGTTTGACGAGCTTATTGATATGGCTGAGATTGGCTTGTTGGATTGTAGAGAGATAATGTAAGATCGTACCAGCGGCAATCTGCGCCAATTCCTTTGTCTCCACACCAAAGCCTTTTAGCGATAAGACATTAAAATGCTTCAGTAAGATTTCCCTAGCATAGCTATGCTCATAATACCACTCGTCAAGACCATAAACAAAAGTCTCTTCGTCTATACTATCAGATAGTAGCTCTTGCTGTGCCTTGGAAACAAGCAGCTCATTAGGTCTGAAACTTTGCAATAATTTCTGGATAGAAGCTTTAGAACCTTCGTGGACGATAAATTCTCCTGTAGAAATATCGAGAAAAGCGATACCATAGCGCTCCTTGTCGATATGAAGACTGGCCAAAAAGTTATTCTGTCCGGCATTGAGGATATTATCGTGGGTGGTTACTCCTGGAGTGACAACCTCAGTAACATCCCTTCTAACAATCTTCTTCTCCTTACTTGGCTTCTCCATCTGCTCGCAGATCGCCACTCGATAGCCTGCCTGCACCAACTTAGGTAGATAGACATCTACAGAGTGGTAAGGGAATCCAGCCAACTCTATATCTGAGCCACCATTATTTCTACTTGTCAGAACAATACCTAGTATGCCTGCAGCCTTAACCGCATCCTCACCAAAAGTCTCATAAAAGTCCCCTACACGGAAAAGCAGAATAGCGTCTGGGTGCTTCCTCTTAATTTCAAAATACTGAGTCATCAGAGGTGTGACCTTCTTAGGTTTGGATTTCGGCTTCTTAGCTGGTGGTGTTTTGATAACTATAATTGAGGCCTCTAAGATACTCACCTCGTCGAATAAGGAATGATTATAATCTGTAAATCCTCCTTGTTTCTTATAAAGAATCAGCTATCTTTGCGCCTTGTTAAAATTCTGAAGGTCGATATCGACTTAATCAGGAATGGCTTAACCACATAAATTTTAACTTATGCCAGTAAAAATTAGACTTGCACGAAGAGGTAGAACGAAAAAACCTTACTACCACATCGTAATTGCCGATGCTAGAGCACCTAGGGACGGTAAATTTATCGAACAAATCGGATACTACAACCCTATGACGGTTCCTGCATCTATAGATATAGACAGGGACAAAGCCTATGAATGGCTAATGAAGGGTGCTCAACCTACCAACACGGTAAGAGCCATTTTGAAGTTTAAGGGAGTATACTATCGTAAGCACTTGATGAGAGGTGTCGCTAAAGGTTCATTCTCAGAGGAGAAAGCGATGGAAATGTACCAAGACTGGATCAATGCTAAGGAAGAGAAGATTGCAGCAAGAGTAGAGCAGACCAGAAAAGAGAAAGAAGAATTCTGGAAAATGGTTTCTGGAGAAATCAAACCAGCTAAGAAGAAGGCTGATGAAGCAGCAGCTGAGGCATTTAGAGAAGGAGAAGGTGGTGATGCTCCAGCGGCAGAAGCTGAGGCACCAGCTCAACCTGAGGCACCAGCTCAACCAGAGGCACCAGCTGCCCCTGAAGTGAAGGCTGAAGAGCCAGCGAAGGAAGAACCGAAGGCGCCTGAGCCTCCAAAAGAAGAGCCTAAAGCTGAAGAGCCAGTGAAAGAGGAGCCTAAGAAAGAAGAAGCGCCAGCAGCTGTAGCTGCAGCACCAGTTGCCGCAGCGGCAGCAGATGCTAAGCCAGATGACTTAACGAAAATAGAGGGTATCGGCCCTGCAATTTCGAAGTTGCTTAATGGTGCTGGTATTATGACTTTTGCTGATTTGGCAGCTAAGCCTGCAGCTGATGTTAAACAAGTACTGACTGATGCAGGTAGTAGATACCAAATGCACAACCCAGCGACTTGGGGCCAGCAGGCAGATATGGCAGCTAAAGGTGAGTGGGATGCACTCAAGAAACTACAAGACGAGCTAGACGGCGGAAAGCCTCCAGTTGCGGCTTCTGAAGAAGAATAAGTATATTACATCTGTAAGAGCGATCTTACAAGACATATTGGAATCAAAAAACCTAGTAAAACTGATTGTTTTACTAGGTTTTTAATTATAAAACTAAGCTTTATGCAAGAATTAGATATACGTTATCAGACGATACTGGATGACATCAAAACATCGATTCAACTCTCTGAAGAACTCAAAACGTATCTCGATACAGAGGAGGATGAGGACTACAAAGCGCTAGTCACAGCGCACGAGCAACCTATACATACGCTATACGAGCAAATAGCTGCGGAAAACCCTCTGCAATTGATAGCTTTTGAGAAGCAGCTTCTAGACGAGAAATTTGAAGGCCTATATCTACCTAAAGCGATGGGGTATGCTGTTCTAAGAGGTAGAGTCAATGAGCACATCAAGTATATTAGACCACAAGATCACTTTGCCCAGATTCTAGATTTCATATTGAATTCTATGAATTTTGATCAGATCAAGCAGAGAGTAGGACAGTCTATACAGATATGTTTTGCATTAAGTAGTGATATCTGGATAACCAATATCCTGGCTGGCGTCACCAATAAAAGAGCGCATAGCTTTTTAGAATCACAGAGATCTCTTAAGTACAGAGACGCTAAGCTTAGGAATACGGCACTAGTTAAGTACAGGAAACAATTCCAGAGTCTCAATTTTGAAACTGCTGCGTTCCCTAAGGATAAAAACGAATTATTGGTAGAAGCGGGAAGCCTTGAAAACTTCCTGTTGTATAGAGGGAATGGAGACCACAATAACAGCAGCCTCAGTACGGAACTTAACAATTTTGTAGGCAATGCTGAGATGATGGGAGAGCCGAGCTATTACCAACTTTGTTTACTCATAGGACTGTTGTACGAGCTAGATGATACGGGTAAAGCCAATCTTAAAAAGACACTGACAAGTATAAGATCAGAATACGATCAAGACAGTACACAGTTCTTTACAATGACCAACAATTATTCTGATCAGATGCACGGCATTAGTCTAGATGCAGAAAAGAGATTGGCACAGTATATCGATAGAGGTATTGACGATAAACTAACGGCTTACTTCAATATGTTGGATGTAGTAAACACTAAAGGGTACATCTCTCCTGAGGCGACCAATGCAGTTAGAGAATACTATTATCAGAATGAAGGCCTTTCTGAAGAGAATGAAGCCATTAGAAAATCCACATATAGTAAGTTAGCACACTTTCTCAATAACCTGACTGTAGAGGATTACAATGAATACTTTGAGATTAACAAAGTATTTTCTGAGTACATGGAAATCTATGGGAATCAAAAGTTCAATCAAAACCTAAAAGATCTTAGTCTTAAATATGTAAAGAAGTGTCTCAAGCACTATAAAGACAAAAGATCAAAAGAGTATCAAGATATCAAGAAGTTTGTCAAATCAACCTTTGTGGATTATGGCTTTATGACAGAAAAGCAAGTGACAGAATTATTTAAGACAAAGAGAAAACCAAAGGTAGCAGCCAAATAGAAAATTGAAAGATGTCAGGTCTAATTAGAGGCTTTTTGAGCTATACGAAAGCACTTCCTTATCTATTCAAGGGTTGGGCTTTGAAGTATTTATTCTTGACCGGGCTTTTGGCTATTGCATCACTTGCTGCACTTGTAAGCATAGTTTTCTTTAAAGGTGATGAACTTGCGCACATTGTTTTAAATCTATTTAATCTGGATCTTATTCCTTGGTTAGATACGGGGCTAGAGTGGGTAGTTAGAGGAATACTTTGGGTTGTCTGTATTTTATTATTCAAGTACCTCATACTGATATTAGCTTCTCCATTCTTGAGCATAGTTTCTAATAAAGTAGAGTCTACGATAAGCGGAGAACGTGTACAAGCCTCTAATCAACAGGGTTTTGTTGGTTCTATAGGTAGAGCGATGTCAGTATCGGGAGGCAACTTGTTTAATGAGATTCTGCTGACAATACCCTTGCTGGTTTTCAGCTTAATTCCTGGCGTAGCAATAGTAACGACTCCTCTGATTTTTCTTATTCAAGCCTATTATGTTGGGTATGGGAATTTGGACACTTATCTAGAAAACAAATTCACAACTAAGGAGAGTAAGTCTTTTGTCAAGCGTAATAAAGGGTTGGCTATAGCCAATGGTAGTGTCTTTTTAGGATTATTACTTGTGCCCGTATTGGGAGTTTTCCTAGCGCCTATCTGGAGTATTATTGCGGTAACAATAGCAGGAGAATCAAAGCTTCGTCAGCAGGCTACTGTATAAGTTACGACCATTCTTCAGAGTGCATCTGACATAATACAAGCCTGTCGGTATAGTTGTTACATCTATATTGTCAGACAAATCTTCGGCGATAAGTAATCGACGACCTTCCAGTGAAAATATTTCTACAGCAGCTAACTTCTTAGGCCCTTCGATTTTAAGAAAATTTGTAAACGGGTTGGGATAGAATTTGAAGCCTTCTTTTTCGGCTTCTCCCACCGCACTTGTCTCCAAGACAAACACTGTATCTATCATACAACCGTTCTGATCCTCTATACTAACTGGATAAGTGCCAACTGGTATGTCTGTGATACTTGCGGAGACAGATTGATCAAATGGAGGAGGCCAATTATAAAAATAAGGAGCAATCCCTCCCTCTACATCCAACGAAATCGCACCACCTTCACCAAGACTAGGATTTAATACTGTAGCACTAATGCGTAAGGTATCTGGACTAAATATCGATACTGGGTTGGACAAAGTCGAGCAACCGAAGTCATCGACTATAGAAGCTTCATACATACCGTTAGAAAGAGAATCTGCATTTATTCCCATTTGCCCATCGCTCCATATAATCTGGTAAGGAGCGGTGCCGCCCTCGACTGAGATTTGAGCCGTCCCTTCTGTACCATTCCAACAAAGATTGTCAGCTTTAGTAATTGTAGAAGTTATGAGTGTGGATTGCGTAACCGTAACAGAGTCACTGATACCTATACACCCTTCGCTATCTGTTATGGTCAAGTTATAGGTGCCAGCAATTAGTCCGTCTATAGTATCCATTCTTACAGCACTAATTACTTTCTCTCCTGAACTCCAATTGTAGTCTAAAGGCAAATTTCCATTGAGTGCTCTCGCTGTTATTCTACCAGTAGAGTCTCCGAAGCAAGCAACAGCATCCAGCATCGATGCCTGAATATCAATAGGAATATTCTGATTGGCCACCTCAAAAGAGAACACATCAGACTTACAATCAAAGGCATCTACGATAGTTACAGAATAGGAACCTGATGTAAGAGAGTTCAGAGAATTCGCTTGTCCACTTTGACCATCTTGCAAATTCCAGTTGTAGGCAAATGGACCTACACCACCATTAATTCCTATTTCTAAGAATCCATCATCACTACCAGCGCAATTTACATTGACTATACTATCTAGAAAAGCTGTAATTGGTTCTGGTTGAGAGATTGTAAAAATTTCTGAAACGGCCGTACAAGCATTTACATCTGTAACTGTCAACACATAATCACCAGCTTTTTGATTGATCAAATCAGGGAGGTTGCTACCATCAGACCAGAAGTATCCATAGGGTGCTGTCCCCCCAGTTACATTAATATCTATCAATGATTCATTTTCATTGAAACAGGAAATATTTTCAATGTTATTAAGTGAAATGCTTAGTGGTAAGGGTTGATCAATAAGCACATCCTCAACAATATCTACACATCTGTTCTGATCTGTTATTGTCGCAGAATATGAACCAGCAGCGAGGCCGTTAATAATACTTGAGGTTTCTCCTGTATTCCATAGAATGTCGTACGGTGAAGTGCCTCCAAATATCCCTAACTGAATAAAACCAGTGGAGTCTTCAAAACAAGAGTTGTTACGCTTCAGGACTACGCCACCTGTTATGATATCAGGTCCTTTTAAGTTCAGTGAATCAATAACCACTGAACAAAAGCCATTATCACTAATAGTGGCCGTGTAACTACCATCGACTAATCCGCCTATGAGACTTCCTCTATCACCACTATTCCAATCAACAGAATAAGGAGGGGTGCCGCCCTCAATCAACAATTCTATAAGCCCATCATTTCTACCAAAACAAGATGGTGCTTCCATACGCCGAACACTATAGACTAAGATATCATCATAATCCACAATGATTGGTTCAGACACTAATTGACATCCACCGACATCAGTTATTGTACAGAAATGTACTCCCGCTTCTAAATTTGATACAGCAGCTGAAGTCTGTCCACCACTCCAAGCATAGCTATAGGGCGGCTGGCCATTGATAGCTTGTATAGTCACAGCACCATTGGCTTGTCCAAGGCAAGAGGCATTGCGTATATCACCCAATATAAATCCTATATTGCTCTCCTCAGAGTCGTCTTCATCACCATTACAATTTTCATCAATTTGATTACACAAGATCTCCGTTGCGCCGGGAAAAATTTGTGGATTACCATCATCGCAATCTCCATCTAACGTAGCAAAACCTTCAAGCAGATTAGAGCTACATACAAAGATCGGCTGATCAGAATTTCCAAATCCATCCAAGTCTGCGTCTACAAAAAATTGCTGTGGCTCTATCGTATCAATACCTATCAACTTTATATTATCGATAGCCATATCTCCACGTGTCGCGCTCTCTAATTTATCTCCTACAAAACGTATGAGTCCTCTTTCGAAAATTATAGGTATCTCCAATGTTGCTGAATTCCAACCAGATCCCTGATCACCAGACAATGCCCAAACCGTATTCCAGACCAGAGAATCAACAGAGTACTCCACAGAGAGTTGTCCTATATCTTGACCCAACATATTGTAGCTAAATGAGAGCGCACACTCTGTATTAGCAGGCTTGGTTAGACAATCAGAAACTAAAATGATTTGACTAGACTCAGCACATTGTCCTATTTGATTTTCGATGTAGACATAGTTGCCATCACCACTCACATCAGATTCTGGTCCAGTAAAACTAGTCGGTGTTGGACCTCGATTGACGAGCCAATCACTTTGATTTTCAGGATCATTCTTCCACAAGCCAGTCCAATCACAATCTACATCACAAGCTGATTGACAGTTATCTAAGCCATCAAAAGATTCTCTCAATGTACTGTTAGCACAAGTTGTCCTAAAAGGAAAAATGCAACTTTCTGGTGAGCTACTAGAGACACCACATTGTGCAGTTACAATCATTTCATACGCTTCATCAGGTTGCAAATTCGGTATAGTAAAACTACCCGCAGAGCAGAGTACAATTTCAGAAAAAGTTAATTGAATAGGATCGTCCTTTATTTTATATGCCAATTCTAGGGATTGGCAATCAAAATCATTTTCCCATACTACTGTGATGTTATCTGCTTCTACGTCTGCAATGGATAAAGAAGGCGGAATAATACACGCAGACTCTATGAAAGATAAATTAAGATATTCCAAAACACCTAGATCACCATTCGCTCTATCACACACGCGTAGCTCCCAGGTCCCATCTGGTGAATTATCTGAGTACAAATCTGAAAGTGGTGTTTCAGGCTTCACGATACCAACAAAGGGCGGTGCAAAATCAGCAATGCTCTCGCAAGCATTGTCAGAAAACTGAAAGGCTCCCGAACAAGCACTTAATGAACGATCACCATAATTATCTGAGCCATTACCATTGTGCTGACTCAAAATTGTCATCTCACCAAACGGAGACCACAGCTCTATGCTCAGATCTGGCGGCCAAGGATGTGATATAAGCAATTCTACTTTTTCGAGCACGACATCCCTCCCAAGGGTTAGGTTGTTGTAGCCAGACACTTCTATTTCAAAACTCTCAGAAAGAGGACATCTATTATCTTGGATATCTAAGGCAATCCCACAGCCTGATCCGTTATCAATTACAGTATTAAAAAAATATGGACCGTTCCAACCACTAAATCCACTCGGACACTCCGATCTCAAATAGAGTTCATATGCTGTTCCAGATTCAAGGCCACCTAGGGTAAAAAACTTTTGGGAGATGCCCGTTCTGTCAGGTACACCGGTAGGGCTAAATCCTTTAACTCCAAATTCAATTTGATAACTAAGAACATCGTTGTTGAAATCTAACCACTGCATTTCTACACTTGCCTGAGTGGCATTAGCAAATGAGGATAGTATAGGCAGCTGACAACTCTGTCCACTAGCCAAAGACAAGCTAATGAGAATAGCACTGATAGAATGAATCCATCTATAACACCTTATATTATTCCATTCTAAATACAAACAATGTTTTTACATTCTACTTAACGACTATATTGACCATCCGTTTCGGTACGACAATAACTTTGACGACATTTTTACCTTCTATCCATTTCTGCATCTCCTCCATCTCCAAAGATTCCTTTTCTAAAGTAGCCTTATCAGCATCAGCAGGAAAAGATTTGAGTGCTCTCTTCTTACCATTGACACAAATAGGGTATTCGAAACTGTCTTCCTTTAAGTGACTCTCATCAAATGCAGGATAACTACTTGTATGTATAGAAGTCTTATGACCTAAGCGCTCCCACAGTTCCTCAGTAGTAAACGGTGCCAGTGGGGCCATAAGCTGCGCTAGAGGTTCCAATATTTGTCTTTTGTTACAATTGACTTTCTTCAACTCATTAACGCAGATCATAAGGGCACTAATAGCTGTATTATGAGAGAATCGCTCTATGTCTTCACTGACCTTCTTGATTGCCGTATGTAGGATCCGTAACTCCTGGTCAGTTGGGTTCTCATTAGTAACATTGAAAACCTCGTCACTAAAGAAGAGTCCTGAAAACCTTCTAAGAAATTTTGAGACACCCTCGATACCTTGCATATCCCATGGCTTAGATTGCTCTATAGGACCTAGGAACATCTCATACAACCTAAATGTGTCTGCTCCATAAGCATCTACAACGTCATCAGGATTGACAACATTATAGTATCGCTTGGACATCTTACCCGTCTCTGATTTAGTGTATAAGTTACCATCCTCAGAGGTTACAAACTCAGCTCCCTTATATTCCGGTCTCCACTCTAAGAACTTCTCTATTCCATCTGTCTTTAGGTGAGAATGATCTGTACCATAATCTGATACAAAATCAATGTGTATAGGAATAAAAGCACTCACACTTTCAGCATTGACTATATCCGCACTTATAAAGCGATCGCCTGAATCTCCTTTAACCAAAGCTATATACTCGATGACACCTTGTATCATCCCTTGATTAATCAATTTCTTGAATGGCTCTCTGACTGAGACATAGCCTAAATCATATAAGAACTTATGCCAGAATCTTGCATAAAGTAGATGTGCAACAGCATGCTCAGAGCCCCCCACATACAAGTCTACATTCTGCCAGTAATCAAGAGCCTCCTTTGATGCAAATGCCTCTTGATTGTGTGGATCCATATATCTCAAGAAATACCAAGAAGAACCGGCTACTGCGGGCATTGTATCAGTTTCACGTTTGAGCCCATCACCTGTATTGACCCAGCTGTCTATTCTTGACAAAGGTGATTGGCCATCACTTGTCGGCTTAAAGTCATCTGTCTGAGGCAGCTCGAGTGGTAGATCTTCTTTGGACAAAACACTAGGAATACCATCTTTATATATTATCGGAAAAGGCTCTCCCCAATAACGCTGGCGGCTGAAACCAGCATCACGCATTTTGTAATTAATTGTGACGGCACCAATATTTTTCTCATTAATCTCTTGATACATCCGCTTTATGGCTTCAGGCACTTGTAATCCATCAAGGAATTCAGAATTTATCATCGTCCCGACCTTGTCAGATTTTGATGCATTGGGGTGTCCACTTTTATCAACTACAGGAATAATCTCCAGTCCAAACTTCTCAGCAAAAGTATGATCACGTTCGTCATCAGATGGTACAGCCATTATTGCACCTGTACCATAATCCATCAATACATATTCGCCTATCCAGATTGGAATTTTCTTTTGGGTAAACGGATTGAGTGCATAAGCTCCTGTAAATACACCCGTTACTTGCTTGACTTGAGACATCCTTTCCCGATCAGAGCGACTGCTGACATAATCTAGATACTCTTGCACTTTGTCACTCTGGTCAGCAGATTTAATTTCTTCTATCAGGGGATGCTCAGGAGCCAAGACCATATAGGTCGCTCCAAAAATAGTGTCGGGTCTTGTTGTAAAGACTTCTATCTGCTTATCGGAGTCTGCAATATCAAAAAATAATTGGGCACCTTTCGATTTCCCGATCCAATTACGCTGTATTGTTTTTAGTGATGAACTCCAATCAATTTCTTCTAGACCAGAGAGCAATCTTTCTGCGTAGGCAGTTGTTCTTAAGTACCATTGTGTCATAGCTTTTTTCTCGACAGGGTGGCCACCTCGCTCAGATAGTCCATCTTTGATCTGATCATTAGCTAATACAGTTCCTAAAGCACTACACCAATTCACATAACCAACTTTTCTATAGGCCAATCTGTATTCAGATAAGATTTCAAAGCGCGCCGTCTCCTCCATAGCGCTCCATTGCTCAGCCGTAAAACTACCTTCATAATAAGTGTAGGCCTTTACACCAGCACTTCCTTTTGCACGGAAGGTCGCTTCTAAGTCAGATATGGACTTAGCCTTATCCTCTTCTAGATCGTAATAATGCTCAAAAAGTAAGGTAAATATCCATTGCGTCCACTTATAATACTGTGGATCACAAGTCTGCAATTCTCTACTCCAATCAAAACTGAACCCAATATTGGAGAGTTGCTCTTTATATCTTTCTATATTTTTTGAGGTTGACTCTGCTGGATGTACGCCAGTCGCAATGGCATATTCTTCAGCAGGTAGACCAAAGGCGTCAAAACCCATAGGGTGAAGAACATTGAAGCCTTTTAATCGCTTATATCGGGCAACGATATCTGAAGCAATATACCCCAAGGGATGACCTACGTGCAAGCCAGCACCAGAAGGGTAGGGAAACATATCTAAGACATAAAACTTAGGCTTATCTGATTTGTGACTGACTTTATATAGTTCAGAATCTCTCCAGTTCTTTTTCCACTTCGCTTCAATCTTTTTATAATCCAACATCTCTATTTACTTGTTCAATTTTGAAAAAATTCTACGCTGGAAAGTTTTTACCTCTCCATTCACTTTGCCCCATCGCTCTGTCCACCTACCACTGTCATCACTGGCTATGAGTTCATAACTTTCGTTGGCAATAGCTGATCCGTCAGGATTCATTATAGCTACTGTCTTTTCGTTTCCATTATTATCTAGGTTCATTTCGTACTTTCGCATAGGTGTTCCAGCAGCATCAAAAATGACTTTAGAATTCATTTCTTTCGAAGACTCATCGTATTCATAAGTTTCTATTCTTAAAAGCTCTTTTGTCTGGCCATCAAATCCTTCTTTTCTCATAATTCTATCGGTACCTGGGATATAGGCTAAGTGGTAAATGGCAAGAAGAATAGAATCTACAGAATAGTAATTCGATATTCCTCCATCTTTTTCCTTAGTGATAATCTCAAAGCCTTTCAGAGTATTATTGACTTCATAAAAGTCTTGCCTTACAAGAAGATCACCTCTATGGTACTTGACCTCTTTATACTTCAAGGTCGTTTTCTTAAGCTTGTCATCAGCATCCCGTTCTACATTGAAAATCTCAAATTGAGTGGCTTCAAGTTGAACTTGCTGATTTGTACTTAGAGGCAGCTTTGGATCTGTATTTAGTATCTTATTATCGGACTTACAGGATAAGCATATGGCTAAACCGATAAGTGTAACTATAGGTGGTATAAGGTTTTTAATCTTCATATAGCAAAGATGTGGAATTGTGTTGTAACTAAGCTTATTAAGTGGTCTAGATTGGGTATTAAGATCTTTCTCAATTAAGTCAGGCTTAACAATTTATACATTAACAGGAATGTGAATGCAAAATGGTAACTTGGTTGATTATTAGTTGCTTACATAATAGTTTTTATCTATATGAGTAAAGCAAATATGTAACCAACTGATATTGTGTTAATTAACATTCTAGGGTGTACCTCTTTGCGAAACAACTTAGTCTACAAATAGGTATTTACCCTGTATGATTGGAAATAGTCTAGGTGCATTTTTACTTTGTTATCTAGTATGATTTTTGCTTCAGATTAGTTAAATATTGAATGTAAGTCGCTGATTTTCAGTATAGTACTAATTAACAAGTGTTTATGTATTATAATAATTTATAATGTTTAAAGAACGAAATAGATTTTCACTGGTCTTGAATAGGTTTACACTGGTACTGGGCATATTTTTTTTCGCTCAGTTCACCAATGCCCAAGATTTCCACTATTCCCAGTTTTATAATGCTCCATATACCATCAGTCCTGGACTGACAGGTATATTCAACGGAGACGAAAGGCTTACTGGGTCTATCAGAGACCAGTGGAGAGCCGTACCAGTGCCTTGGTTTAACTTTGGTGTAGGTTACGATCGTAAAATCTACCCAAGGAAAGCTGAGAAAGGCTTCTTTGCAGCAGGAATATCTTTCAACTACGATACACAAGGTGATTCGAAACTACAATTGGCCAATCTGAACCTTACTGGTTCATATACACGTATACTCAACCACAGAAACCTCATTACAATAGGTGCCTTGGTAGGTGTTGCTAACAGAGGTTTCGATCAAGCAAATCTAACCTGGGATAGATTTTGGGATGCTTCTACTTTTACTGTTAATTCTGGGGCAGGCTCAGGTGAGACCTTCTTATTCGAAAGATTTACCTTTTTAGAAACAAGTCTTGGCCTTAACTACAGATGGCAGAAAACCAGTAGAACCAACCTAGACTTAGGAGTAGGCGGGTGGCACTTAACAACACCAAGAGCTAGATTTAACTCTGGAACCACAGATGGACAAAGTTTACCTATCAGACTTTCCGCTTATGGTATATACAGCAGAGAATTAACAGATAAACTGGATTTGCAGTTAGATGCCTTGTACCAAAGACAGATAACTTATGATGAATTGCTTTTCGGAGGATATGTGAATCTACACCTCAATCAAGAAAGAGGAAAGAATTTACAAGTACGATTCGGTGTTGGATATAGAACAAGAAAAGCCATCTATCCGAAAATAGGTTTTGAAATCAATAACCTTATGGTAGCTGGTAGCTGGGACATCTACCTTACGGACCTGACTGCTGATCATGGTGGCGCTGGCCCAGAGCTACACTTACGCTATATCATCAAGCATGTCAAGCCACTAGGTAAATTCAAGACTTGTCCGATTTTTTAAAAAGACCAAAGAACTAAGCTTACAATAATGAAACGAATCTTATTCATTCTCCTGATCGCTATGTCTGCTGCATACACATCCCAAGCGCAGACGCTAAAGGCGTATCTAGAAGCGGCCGAGGAGGCCCTAGAGCAGCGGGATATGTATAATGCTGTAGGGTACCTTGGTGAGGCGATGTTGTTTGATACAACAAATCTTGATATAAAATTTAAGTATGCACAAGCGGCTCAGAATTTCAATATGTACAGCTTGGCAGAAACCGAATACAAAAAGATACACAACAACGATACAGAAAATGCCTATCCTCTCGCGACTTTTCATCTAGCAGAGACCCAGCAACAATTGGGCAGGTATGAGGATGCAAAGACTAACTACTCCCTATTTTTATCTGAAAATGGAGAGCTTGATCCCTATTATAGTGCCAAAGCAGAAAAAGAATTGGAAGCCATCGATTGGGCTATGAGTGAATTGGATAATCCTACACCAGGAGTTGAGATAGAGCAATTGGGCAGCGATGTCAATTCTCCTTACTCAGAATTCGGCGCTATCGAGAAAGACGATGAGTTATATTATTCATCAATGAGATTTAACAAAGAAGACGGAGAAGAGCCTAATAGGTTGTATAGCCAAATCATGAAGAAGGGTGATATGGATTGGTCTGAAATGGATTCCATCTCAACTGAAAAAACGGAGTACCAATTAGCCGATGAGATCTTGTCTAATTCACGAAGAAGAAAGACTAAGAAAAAAGAAGATTTAGACGCTTCAAATTTTAGCCACGAAGCACATACAAGTTTCAATACGGATAATACGAGAATGTATTACACTATATGTGAGTACTTGAACAGTCAAGATATCAGATGTGATATTTATAGTAAAGCAATTAATGAAGATGGCAGTTATGGCCAAGCTAGAAAACTTCCCTCTTCTATAAACAACCCTGATTACACAAGTACACAACCGCATATAACGACTAACTTGGTAACTGGCGAAGAAACCCTATACTTCGTATCAGATCGACCTGGAGGTAAAGGAAAACTAGATTTGTGGTATGCCATTGCTAAAGACGACAACTTTAGTGAGCCAGAAAATATAGC
>CALBWK010000071.1 GCA_937969415.1 uncultured Saprospiraceae bacterium
CTATCTTTTATACTATAGAGATAAATCCCTTTATCCAGATAACTAAGGTTGAATTTGGCAACAACTGTGGGGGCACTCTCAAGCGTCTCTTGGCGTACAGGATGACCTACGACATTAAACAATTCAAAAGTATAAGGACCATACCCGTTGCTGTTCATCCTTATTGTCACATCGCCAAAACTAGGATTGGGATATACATAAATTTGATTCTCAGAATCATTACACTCAGGTAGATCCAGAACAGAAGATTTACTTCTAAAAACAACTTGAGGGCTTGGTAAACTTGTATAAATGACTTTTCCTAATGGATTTTGAACGTCAGCAAGCTTGATTTCTTTACTTCTTATGGGCGCAAAAATATCACTCAATGACGGATGCGCATCTGGAACAACATCCACCCATTCATCAAGTAACTTAGCTTGGTAATTTATTACTCTGAACTCTATCTCACTTTGTAATTCGTGGGTAACAATCTCACTAAGAGCTTGCCGATGCAAACCAAGATATTCTGTTTTGTAAACAACCTCAACTTTGACCTTCAATTTAGAATACTCCATCAGAGTTGCCCATACACCAACATTATCCGGCAACTCCTCAATCTTATATTCAAAATATATATTAAGCTTACCTGTTCTATCAAAGTCGCTGGGTTCATTTAAATTATACAATGGTACACCTTCCTTAAATTGGTAGTACTTATCCACACCTAAGTAAGGATCAGAACCGTCAACACCTTTCCATAGTATCATATTGTCTTCAAGACCTAACAACCATTTCTGATCATCTCCAATCAACTGAAAATTGACCTTTGGTATTTCAGACTGCGCAACTTCGATTTTTTCAACACAAGGCACATCAAAATTCTTCAGATTAAAATCCTGTAAAGACTCCACCTCAGAATCCAACATTACAGAATAGTCATAGTACTTATCGCCTACTTGCAAATTCAGATTATCCTGCGCTCCAAGCGTAAAGCTAATCATCACCAAGATTAATAATATGTAAAATCGGAGGCTCATTCTTGTGCCAAGTTAACATAAGTATTATAAGCACCATCTTGTGTGATCAACTCCTGATGCGTGCCAGACTCTGAAATGCTACCATCTTTTAGAAAAAAGATATTATCAGCGTACTTAATTGTCGAAATCTTATGTGCAATAATGATTGCTGTTCTATCCTTGAGCGCTCCGAGCATAGCAGTCGTAACTTTAGCTTCTGCGACAGGATCGAGTGCTGAGGTGGGTTCATCAAAGATCAATAGATCAGGATCTTCCATAAGAGCCCTAGCGATGGTCAATCTTTGGCGCTCTCCACCACTCATATTCTCTCCTCTATCGCCTAATACTGTATCCAATCCTTCGACCTGCGATTCTACATAATCTTCTAAACCAGCCATAGATAACGCCATCTCTAGTTGATCAATAGATATCCCATCTCTACCTATCAATAGATTGTCCTTTAGTGTTCCATTATATACAAATGGAAACTGGGTTACGACACCGACCTGACTATACAGACTCGTCGTATCTACACTGTCCAAGTTTTGTCCATCTATTAGGATTCGACCAGAACTAGGTTGTATAACTTTAAGCAGAAGTGCAATAAGCGTAGACTTTCCAGAGCCAGTATCACCTACAATTGCTATCTTCTCTCCTTTATTAATTCTAAAAGATATTTCATTTAAAATTTGCTTATCCTCATACGAAAATGAAACTCTTTCAAACTCGATAGACTTATTAAACTGGAAGGCATCTCCATCAACACTCTGTGGCTTACTTTGGTCGAATTCAAGAATCCTATCCAAAGAGGCACTACCCTTCTTCATATTATATATCGCAGTAGAGAATGATTTTAGAGGTTCTATGACGTGATAAAATGCAAACACAAAAGCGAAAAACGCTTCTGGAATTAACTCATCTTTAAAAACGAGATGAGCCCCATACCACAACAATACGACGACTACAGAGACTCCCAAAAATTCTGACAAAGGTGATGACAACTCTTGTCTCCTTATTACTTTATTAAAATCCTCTTTATAGGCGTCATTATAACTTGAGAATTTCTTCTTCCATTTATCCATTACCCTAAAGACTCTAAGTACAAGAGCACCATCCAGTGTCTCATCTACAACACCTGTCAAGCCTCCCAATGTACTCTGAAGACGGTTAGAGCTTTTCTTTAACGTCCTAGAGAGTGTGCCGATTACTAATACAGTAAATAGCATAAGCACAAAAACAAACAACGTCAATCCTTTATGGATACTTAACATCAATAAAATGCTACAGACTATAACAAGAGGCGCCTTAAAGAAAGTCTGTACAAACCGCAGTATGCTAAACTCAACCTCCTGTACATCTGCAGTTATTCTAGTTAGCAAGTCTCCTCTTTTGACCTCTGCTTGATTAAAACTAGAAACAAGGTAGCTCTCGTAGAGCCCTATCCTTAAATCAGAAACAATATGACTCCTTACAGGAATCATAAACCACATCCCGAGATAACGGAAAGCATTCTTAAAGAAAAATGTAAGGACCATCAATCCACAAATAAAGAGCAAAGCAACTTGAGGCCCTCTCGCTTCTATCAAGGCTACAAAACTATATTCTATCCACCCTACCATATCAAAAGGTGACTCAGGGCGCAGCACAGCTTCGGGTGTCGTACTAAATAAAAAATGAAAAAATGGAATTATAAGGGGAATAGAAATAATCGTAAAGACTGCCATCAAAAGATGACAAACCAAGCTCATCGCCACCTTAGTCTTATAAGGTGCCATAAGTTGGAGTAATGTCTTAATATCCTTCATCTGGTAGTTCTAAAAAACCTACAAGGGGTCCCTATACAAACAGATAAGAATCTCTTTTTATTTCCTTAGACCTAGAGAGGTTTTAGATCAAAATCTTCAAGAAACTTAGTTGTAATATCACCACTCTTGAACCGCTCGTCTTTCATTAATTGTATATGTAACGGAACGGTCGTCTTGATACCTTCGATTACAAACTCATCTAGTGCACGAGACATTTTCTTGATACACTCTTCTCTTGTCTCTGCCTTACAGATCAGCTTAGCGATCATAGAATCGTAGTATGGAGGCACACTATAACCTGCATAAGCGTGGGTATCTACTCTTACACCATGGCCCTTAGGGCTATGAAATGAGGTGATGTGTCCTGGGCTTGGACGAAAGTCATTATATGGATCCTCTGCATTGATACGAACTTCTATCGCATGGCAAGTAGGGAAATAGTTTTTTCCTGAAATGGCTTCTCCAGCCGCTACTTTTATTTGTTCTTTGATAAGATCTCTATTGATTACTTCTTCAGTAACGGTGTGTTCTACTTGGATTCTAGTATTCATTTCCATAAAGTAGAACTTGCGGTGCTTATCTACTAGAAACTCTACAGTCCCTACTCCTTCATAATTGATGGCCGCAGCAGCAGCAATTGCCGCCTTGCCCATTTTCGTTCTCAGTTTTTGGTCCATAAATGGTGAAGGAGATTCTTCCACGAGCTTCTGGTGCCTCCGCTGGACAGAGCAATCTCTTTCTGAAAGATGTGCCACATTACCATAGCGATCACCGATCACTTGAATCTCAATATGGCGCGGCTCCTCAACAAACTTTTCCATATACATGGCATCATTGCCAAAAGCAGCGCCTGCCTCTATCTGCGCTTTTTCTAGCTGCTCAGCAAATTCTTCTGGGCCATTGACGATACGCATCCCTTTTCCGCCACCTCCAGCAGTTGCTTTTAAGATGACTGGGTAACCTATTCGCTTAGCATCTATGAGTCCTTTCTTAACGTCAGTAACCGCACCATCTGATCCGGGAACTACAGGCACCTTGGCCTTGATCATAGTTTCCTTAGCAGTGATCTTATCACCCATCGCATTAATCATTGCTGCCGAGGGGCCTATAAACTTGATACCATACTGCTCACAGACCTCTGCAAAGCCTGCATTTTCTGCAAGGAATCCATAGCCAGGGTGGACAGCATCCGCATTGGTTATCTCGACGGCAGCCATTATCCTAGGGATATTGAGATAGGAATCGGTAGAGGGTGGCGGGCCGATACATACCGCTTCATCTGCAAATCTGACGTGGAGACTTTCCTTGTCAGCTGTGCTATATATAGCGACCGTTCTGATGCCCATTTCCTTACACGTTCTGATAACACGTAAAGCAATTTCACCTCGGTTGGCTATGAGTACTTTTTTGAACATATCTTGGGATTTTATGTGCTCGGTCTACCCCTTAGGGTCTACCAAGAATAATACCTGATCATACTCTACTGGAGAAGCATCGTCTACAAGAACTTTGACAATCTTTCCAGCCACTTCACTCTCGATTTCATTAAAGAGTTTCATCGCTTCTACGATACAGACGACAGAGCCTTCAGAGATAGTATCTCCTATAGATACAAAAGCGCCTTTGTCTGGAGATGGTGATCTATAAAAGGTACCTACTATAGGAGATTTTACTTCTAGCAAACCTTCTGTAGAATCCACTTCAGCTGGCTGAGCCGCCGGGGCTGGACTCGCTGAGGCAGGTGCAGGTGCTTGTTGTATAGGCTGTGCAGCCATTGCAGGTGCTGCTATCATAGGTTGTGAGGTCATCTTGACCTTACTGTAGGAACCCGTTCTGATAGACACTTCAAAGTCTCCATCTTTCAGCTTGAATTCTGCTAAATCAGAGTCTCCTACCATCTCGAGGAGTTCTTTGATTTCTTTGTAAGTCATTGCCATCTTTTATTTTTTAACTCTTTCAACATATCCACGGGTTGATGTATCAATCTTGATCAGATCTCCCTCGTTGATAAACATAGGAACTTTTATTTCTGCACCTGTCTCAGTTGTCGCAGGCTTAGACGCATTGGTTGCCGTATTACCTTTGACACCCGGTTCTGTGTAGGTGATTTCTAAGGTAATGTACTGAGGTAAGTCAATAGTGAGAGGTGTCTCATTCTCAGAATGGAAGAGTATTTCTACATTCTGTCCATCCTTGAGAAGATCTCCATTATCTATCATCTTCCCTTCTATCATTACCTGCTCGTAAGTTTCTGTATTCATAAAATTGAAGTCATCGCCTTCTTTATACAGAAACTGATACGTCCTTCTCTCTACTCTAACAACGTCTATCTTATGACCTGCTGGAAAGGTATTATCGATTACCTTACCGGTAGTAAGGCTTTTTAATTTGGTTCTAACAAAAGCTGGACCCTTTCCTGGTTTTACGTGTAGAAACTCTACGACTTTAAATACGTCGTGGTTATAGTTCATACAGAGTCCATTCTTTATATCTGATGTACTAGCCATTTAGCTTGTTTTTAATGTGTTCCAAAAGTAGGAAAATTAGAGGCAGAAATAGATGGGTTAGAGGACTAATAAGCCCATTTAAGTATAATTGAACCCCAAGTAAATCCACCACCAAAGGCCGTCAACAAGATTCTATCTCCTTTTTTGAATTTAGATTCAAAGTCTCTTAGGCAGAGAGGTATGGTAGCTGCTGTCGTATTTCCGTATTTCTCAATGTTAATAAGGACTTTTTCCTTAGGAAAGTCTAACATATCAGCAACTCCGAGAATAATGCGTTTGTTGGCTTGGTGGGCAATAAGATAATCTACATCATCAGCCTTGAGGTTGTTTTTAGCCAATATTTCCTTGATACTCTCGGACATTCCTTTAATCGCTGCCTTAAAGACAACTCTACCTTCTTGGGTTACTGCGTGCTCTTTATTAGCCACCGTCTCAGCAGTAGGTGGATTAAGGCTACCTCCAGCTTTCTGATAGAGGTAGTTGACACCACTGCCATCTCCTTTCAGTATAGCATCTTCTAAGCCTCCACCTGTGGTGTCTGGCTCTAATAGGACGACCCCAGCACCATCCCCAAAGAGGATACAAGTGGTCCTGTCGTCGTAATTTAGAATAGAAGACATCTTATCGGCACCAACAACTAAGACTTTTTGATGAGTACCCGTTTCTATAAACTTAGACGCCGTCGTCAGACTGAAAAGAAATCCTGAACAGGCAGCATTAATATCAAAACCAAAAGCATTAGTGGCGCCAATTTTATGGGCAATCAGATTGGCTGTATCGGGAAAGACATAATCTCCTGTTACTGTACCGACGATAATCATATCTATCTCCTCAGGCCCGATGCCTCTCTTATCTAGTAATACCTTGATCGCCTCAACACCCATATCACTAGTAGCCTTAGTTGGGTCCTTGAGTATATGTCGTTGCTCTATTCCAGTTCTGCTAACGATCCACTCATCGTTGGTATCTACAAGCTTTTCCAAGTCTTTGTTGGTCAGAATATCCTCTGGAACATATCCTGCTACAGCTGTGATTGCGGCTCTTATACTACTCATAATGTTGGTCGTGTAGGTCAGGCGCAAAGAAAGGAATAATATCCCGTAACCCCATCCTTACGACGAAGGCCAATAAGCTGGTTAAGTACTGCACTTTAAATATTAAACAAATTTACAATCTCTATATAACTGTATATCAGTGACTTATATATTAAAAATGATTCAGTTTTTACATTTTGACTAATGATGGTAGCTGCTTGGAACAACTTTTGCATTTCATAAATCAATGAAATTCAATTTTTTATATATCGTAAATAATTTTAATATGAGACTGTTGACTCCTTTCGCTATGGCCATACTATTTTTGGCCCTATCATTGACGAGTGTTGCTGCCAATACTGCTCCAGACAACAATGTCAAATTCCATACAGGATCATTCGAAAGTGGCTTATCCAAGGCCAATTCCGAGGGAAAACTACTATTTGTCGAGTTTTACGCTGATTGGTGTACGCCTTGCAAATGGATGGATAAAACAACTTTTAAGAATACTGATGTCGTTGATCTTATGAACACAAATTATGTGGCTCTAAAGATGGATATAGAAAATGACGAAGGTTCAGAGCTAAAAAGCCAATATTCTGTGAGAATGTTGCCTACTATCTTGATATTTAATTCTGCTGGTAAAATGGTAGATAGAGTCGAAAAAACACTAAGCTCTGACTCTATGGTCAGTCTACTTTCGTTCCACCTCAACTCTGACGGTCACGAACTGGCTGTAAGTTATCCTTACAACAGTAGTCCAACAGAGGAGAGATCTTATGACAAGAGTCTTGATGAGATGTACAATAACTACCTCTCTGCTGAGAAAAACAGAACAAACTACAAGGTTCAAGTTGCTAACTACACAGATTACTCAGAAGCTTTCAAGAAAGTTAATGAGTTATCAGAAGTGTTTATCGAGCCTATTATCGTAATCAATGAGTACGTTGAAAATATGACGCATTACAAGGTTATGATGGGTGAATTCAACACTATGGCTGAGGCAGAAGGCTTTAGAAGAATATTACAAAGAGATTTTGGCATATCGGCCATTATCCATTAATGAGAAAGGGCATCAAAAGATGTCGTTCCAACTATGAAAACTAGCCTCTCCCTACCGGAGGGGCTATTTTTTTATATAAAATCCAAAATTATTGACATACTTAGCAACTTTGCTGCGTTAGAAGGGATATCTAAGCAACTCATATGGGCTCAAACTGCAGTTTCTAAGACGTTCATATGTATTCTTTCGGCTATATTTACCCTCTTAAAGGAAACCTAATGAGCAGCCTAAGTAAGAGCCTGATTGTGCTCCTATCCATACTTCTATCCACCCTACCCTTAGTCTCTCAAGATTGCGATGTATTATATCCCGATCCCCTTATCTTTAACCAAGAACTAGTCCCTGCAGGCCCTTATATGCCTGGTGATCCTGTAGAGATGATAATTTCTGTAGAAAACTTTGAGGACATCCTGACTTTCCTATTTGAAATACAATGGGACCCTACTGTACTCTGTCTTAATACCGATACCTTACAATTCAATAATCCTCAAGTAGATCCTAGTTTTCCGAATTCCATATTTACCTCTGGTGATTTAAAACCGGAATTAGAAATGGTGGCTAATTCTGGAAAGATGTCTATTGGTTTTTTTGATGATGTAACCTTCACGGGAGCCACTCAGCCTGATGGCACAAGGATGATCAGAATTCTATTTAATGCTTGTGGTGAAATGGATTGCGCTACCATCAATCTTAATCCAGGATTTGACAATAATGTTATCCGAAATAACGAACCTCTATTACTACAGTGTCCTGATACTATAATGCTCATTTCAGAACCAATGGTTGATGAAGCGTGCATAGTATGTGGTGCTGAACCAAAGATAATTGATCGCAATATCTGCAAAAATGCAGATGGATCTCTTAACCTCTCTTTCTCTGCTTGTGGTACTGCTGCTCCGTTTACGTGGATAGTAGCTGGTGTCGATTCTGGAACAATAGCTGCAGCCGGAGATATAGTCACTGTTGTTCTACCTCCATCTACTTCAGATTATTCATTAGTTGTAACAGATTCCAATAATGTAGATGCACCAGGAAATACAGGATTTGGTATAGAATTTATATCTCCAGATAGTTTTGAACCTTTAGTCTTAAATGCTTTTTTTGATCCCAACCCTTTAGCTTGTTCTAATTCAAGAGCTACAATCAATTACACGGTCTCGGGGGGTAACACACAGAATCCAATATCTGGAATTGATGAAGGTCTTTATGATTTAATCTTATCAGATGGCACTACTCGACTTAATGCAGAAAGTTCAGGTGTATTTACCGATCTAAATGCTGGACTATATACCTTGACGGCGAGTGATGAGTTTGGTTGTGAAGTATCAACTTTTATCAATATTACGAGTCCCCCACCCATCACTTTCGAGGTAGAAGTAGACTCATCTACTTGTGTCGGAGCAGATGATTGGGAGGTCCGTATCATACCTAGAGGTGGTACACCTGACTATGGGTTAAACGGAGCACCAGTGTTGACAGACACAATTGTCATTCCTGGCTTTACTCTATTTGGAGAAGACTCTTTAAAAGATCAATTTTTTGATGCCAATGGCTGTGTGACGAACTTCTGTATCTTCATACCCGTGGGAGATTCTTTTGATTTTATAGAAAGTTTGACACCTACTGTATGTGGAGCTGATATGGGATGGACTTCTCGAATAGACCTGCCTGACGCTGTCTACACTTCATCCCTCAGAAACAATGATACCAATACCGCTATAATAACAGGTGGCAACAACAATTTCCAACAAGCTATCAACTTGGCACCAGGTAACTATACTTGGTTTATAGAAGATTTAACTACTGAATGTAGCGTGACTTTTGATATCGTCATTCCCAATACTATACCGCCTAGACTCATCCTCACGGATATGAGTACGCAACCGAGTTGTGGTCTAGATGATGGTATTGCAACTGTTGATGTGACAGGAGGCAGCGGCAACTTTATGTACAGTTGGGAGGACTTTCCAGGAGAGACGAGTAATAGCATTTCTCCATTACCTGCAGGTGCCTATATAGTCACTGTAACAGATACAGATTCTGGTTGTTTTGAGGTCATTACTCTGGACTTATTAGCTGGGGACTTCCTTACTCTTGAAACAAGTGTCAGAGATAGTTTACAATGTGATGACCCAAGTGTTATTGCTGCCTTAAGCGCTATCATTAATACCAATTCCACTGACATTATGATTACGTGGATTAATGCCAATGGAGATGAAGTAGGTGACAGCCCTATACTACGGACTACCGAACCGGGTCTTTATACAGTATTGGTAAGCATTAATGGTGGTGCATGTACAGCAGCAGGTACTGTACAATTAGATTCTCCTTCTGGTTTTGATTTCGATCTATCTAAAGTAGAACCCCAATCTTGCCCTAATGATATCAGAGGTGAAGTCTTTGTTGAAAACTTAGGTGGCGGATCAGGAAACTACAACTATGAATGGTCAGTAGAGTTAGCAGCTGGTGGCACCTTTGAGTTGATGGATTTTATGTTTAATGAAGGTGTAGTAACCTTTGCTAACATTCTTGTAAGTGGCAACACCTTTACTGTTACTATTGAAGACACGGATACAGGTTGCAAAACGAGTAAATCCATCACTCTAGCTAGTGATGATGAAGTAGTATACAACTCTATGGTAGCCCCACCCACCTGCCCTGGCGACAATGATGGGACTATCCAAATAATAGGCAGTAATTTAGTTTGTCTCGATGAAGACGGTACAGATATACCTGGCTGTGTATTCACCGGAATGTCTGGTGAGTATATTTTCACAATAATGGATGGAGTTTGTAGTGCTACAGATACTTTTTCAATAGAAGATGTTGAGTTATTTACAGCAGAAATTAGCGTGACCGTAGATCCAGATTGCTTCGGCGGTATAGATGGTAGCGCTACTGTTGAGATAACAAATAATCCAAGCAACATTACAGAATATTCTTATTCTTGGAACGGAGGTCCCACAGAATTAAATGGACTCTTGGATACAGAATTAGGGCTCTCCGGTGGCGAAAATTTTGTTGTCATAGGCGATGCCAATGCGTGTACTGATACAGTAACCTTTGACCTGTTTGAGCCTGATTCTTTATTCTTTAACGATCTGGCAGATGTGACTGTCAACTGTAGGGGTTTCTGTGATGGCACCATAGAACTAGATCCACGAGGAGGCACTACACCTAATGGAATCTATACCTATCTATGGGAAGATGGAATGACATCAAGAACAAGAAATGATCTGTGCGCTGGTGCTTATACTGTTACCCTCACAGACAGTAATTTCTGTATGCATATTGATTCCTTTGAAGTCTTAGAACCGGACACTATCATCGTCGACACATTAATTACAAATGTCGGCTGTTCAGATTCTGGCTTAGGCGGAAGTATCACCTTGAGTCCTACTGGTGGGTGTGAAGGATTCACATATCTATGGCCTAATAATGAATCAATGACAAATGTCGCAACAGGTCTAGATGTAGGCAATTATAGCATCTCTGTTACTGATGCGTGTGGATGTCAAACGATAATAGATGCTGACGTTTCTGGATCAAACCAACTTACAGCAACCGCTCTGGATGTTACACAAATAGAGTGCGCTGGCGAATTGGTATGTATAGGTGTAGATTCTTCTTCGGTATCCGGAGGAACTGGGATTGGCTACACTTACAGTATAAATTTTGGGAACAGAATCCCGATAGATTCTTGTGTGATGGTAGCACCTGGACAATACTTTTTGACAGTGTTTGATTCTGAAGGTTGTTCGTTTGAGTTACCAGAAGTCATAATAGATACTGAGCCTTTATACAACGTAGACCTAGGTCCAGATATTGAAGGCGAGTTAGGCAGTTCTGACATCATACTTACAGCAGATATTATTTCTCCCTTTGATATAAGCAGCATTATATGGGAGTCAATTGATTCATTTGAATGTCTCAACCCCACCTGTGATTCTATACAGATAATGGCAACCAATAACTCAATGTACACTGTGACCGTCACAGATGTAAATGGTTGCACTACTATAGACGAAATAAATATCAATTTAGACTCGCCAAGAAGAACATATGTGCCGACTTTCTTCATTGCCGGCTCTGGCACTGCGGAAGATAAAGTAATGATACAAACTGGTCGTGGCGTGGATAGAGTTGTAGATTTTTTAATCTATGACAGATGGGGTAATCTTGTATTTGAACTTCCTGAAGATGCGAAGCAACATCCAACCTCAAGAGATGATGGATGGGATGGAACTAGAAATGGTCAAGACGCAGAACAGGGTGTCTACGTATGGATCGCGAATGTCCGATATCTTGACAACGTAGTACTTCCTAGTCGAGGACAAATCACCTTACTCAGAGAAGACTAGACTGACAACAAAAACTAACCTTTACTTAGTGAGTCTGGAGCCACTTCTTTTTGCACTTTGTCTGTTTTCTTCTTTGGCTCTACAAAACCTGTAAGCATCAATGCGATGGGCTCTTTGGAAGCGTTGGATCTTACAGTAATAAGTGGTTTTTGCACGCCTTCTTTGCCGACGCTATTATACGTAACTCCTATGTATCCACGTTCGCCTGGTTCTATTGGAATAAAAGGGTAACTAGGCTGCGTACAACCACAAGTGGCTTTTGCACTTTCTATAACTAAAGGTCCCTTGCCTGTATTGGCAAATTCAAATTTATAATCGATTATATCACCAGAAACTATCGTGTCAAAATTGTGCCTTATAAGATCAAATTCGAGGTTGGGTTTTAATCTCTTTCTTGCCTTTTTTTTCTTTTGAGAGACTGTTTTCTTAGCTGTACTCTTTACCGTTTCCTGGTCTGATTTTGAGCTGTTATGTACGACTAATTCTTGAGGTTTGTTTTCTGTCGAATTTAGTGGAGATTCTACGGTATCTTTCACTTGAGAAGTAGTAGATATTTCTTGGTTTTCACTAGCTGGAAGTGACGTAGTTTTAGACGATGGTTTTTCCACCTTTTGAGTCCCCTTGCTAGGCCCGGATGCTTTATCGTCTACACAACCTACTAGTGACAATGATAAGATACAGATAAGTCCAAAAGCTTGCGTGTAGGTTTTCGAGAGTAGCATAAATTGAAATGTTACTTTATAAGATTAAATCTACCAGATTTTCGAAAAGTATTGTTCATACAAGAATATTCAATTTTGTAAACATAACTTGACGGCATTAATTTTTCGCCTTTGTAAGTGCCATCCCAAGTAGCATTTTTATCTCTTGTCTCAAACATTTTTATGCCCCATCGGTCAAAGATTTCGAAGCGATCTAATGTTTCTATGATAAAATTATTACTGATACCATAGGTGTCATTGAGCAAATCTCCATTGGGTGTAAAAGCAGTAGGCAGAAGCAATTCACTACAATCAATATCTTCTTCATTTATAACAAATACAGAAACAGAATCCGAGCTAATACAGTTTCCGTGATCGTATTCTATAAAATACTGCATAGACTCCATAGGGCTTGCGATAGGCGTCGTTATGTCGGTTTGGTCTAGACCTGCACCTGGATTCCAAGAGACACTATTGGCGCAAGTAGGTCCTGCGAGAATCTGATAGGCATCCCCTTCAAAAATTGTTGTGTCTTGAGAAATAATCTGATCTTCATTTGATGAGAGATCATCGATTGTTTCAACATCTATTGCCACATCAAATATCTTAATCTCATCTATCTTTCCAGAAAAGTAATTATCTCTTAATGGTACGCATTCCGAGAAGCCTACTTCGACTGCTGCATTTTGTGCCAACACTATTTCCTCCGCAAAGAAAGTTGTTCTTATGAGTTCATTATCAAGATAAAAAGTATAGGTATTCTGGTCTCTTATGAAAATCAAATCGTGCCAACATCGCGTAGTATTAAGTGGCGCAGAAAAGATAACTGATTCGCTAATATCTCGAGCAAATTCAATTTGTACTTGATTGACATCTCCAGAGTAAATTATAGCAAAAGAAGAATCTATTCTACAACTATCTTCTATCGCAAATAGTGAATAATTGCCTTGTGTCGGGTCAACCCAAAAGGACATACTAAAAGAAAAATCTTCATCAAATAAATCTCTTACTTCTTGATCAAGTGTCAGTGTATCCACAGATCCATCGAACAACAAGGCTCTAGAATTATCACCTACTCCACAGGTGTAAGTAACACTGTTTTCTACGGCACGTCCCGAAAGAAAATTACCTGTAGATTCTGTAAGATCATCATTGTCAAAGCTATAATGACATACAGGTGATATCTGTCCTGACAATGTAAAACTCAACGTCATAACAAGAAGGATCAAGAACAAATTAGATTGAAATTCCTGCATCATTTGATCTTATAGTTTTACAATTACTAGAGAAGAATTACACATTACAGAATTGTTGAGCTAAGTAATACACGTAAAATATAAGCAGTAGAAAACCCTCCCACTTGCATATTTTTCTGGAAAAGGTCATTGCCCCAAACATCACCGTCATCGCCACCATAAATGGAAGCCCAAACGAAATAACATTCTCCGGAATATACAACTCACCTAACAGTGATGGTATTGCCATAACAGCATAGGTATTGAAGATATTTGAGCCGAGTACGTTTCCTACAGCTATCGCGTGCTTGCCTTTCTTAGCTGCTGCAATGCTGACCACCACCTCTGGTAAGGATGTCCCTAATGCCACAAAGGTTAAGGAAATAACTTCAGGGCTTATACCGGCTGCCATAGACACACCTTCTATACCGTAGATGGTATACTTAGCTCCAAAATAGACCAGTACACCACCAGCAATCAATTTTGCTATATCCATAGGCTTCACTATGGGCTTTACTGCATCTTCATCTGGAACCGAACTGGCTACACTATTGATTAAGAAACCCACCAATGCAGCAAGAAAAAGTAAAGCTTCAATAAACGCTAATTGCCCATCTTGAAGAATGAAATACATCAAAAAGGAAGATCCCAAAAGCAGGGGCATATCTACATTCCATAGATCAAAATCCAAATGGATAGACTTGCCAACCATACACGTGAGTCCTAATACAAGAAGAATGTTAGTGATATTGGACCCTACAACGTTACCGACCACTATCTCTGATGTGCCAGAGTAAACACTAGCAATGGAAGCAGCTAACTCAGGTAATGAGGTTCCGAAGGCTACGATTGTCACACCTATCACAAAAGGAGATATCCCCAGCGACAGCCCGATCTTTTCTGCGGACTCAATAAACCAATCCGACGCCAAAAGTAAAACGGCTAGACTAACTGCGGATATGGCTATATATGTAATCAACGTATTCTTTACTTTCTTAATATGTGAGCAAAAGTAAAGCAAATAAAAACTATAGTTGGGACTTTAGGTTTAATTTTGGGCACCCACTATGTCAGAAGAAAAAGAAGTTTCGGAGAAGGAAATGAACTTCCTTGACCACCTTGAAGAATTAAGGTGGCACATCATTAGATCCTTGGTGTCTGTGGTTGTCTTTGCTTGTGTCGTATTCCTCTTCAAAGACTTTGTCTTCAACAAGATTATACTAGGTCCTAAAGACCCTAACTTTCCCACTTACCGATTTATCTGTAACCTATCTGAGGTGCTTTGTTTTAGTCCTCCAGATTTCAAGTTGCTACCTCGTGAATTAGGAGAGCAATTCTTTACACATTTGAAAGTCTCTATCTGGCTCGGGATCATCATATCCTTTCCATATATCTTCTGGGAGATGTGGCGATTTATAAAACCTGGCCTCTACAAGAACGAGCAGAAAGCCGCCCGCGGAATCGTCTTTGTCTGTTCTTCTCTTTTTCTCTTGGGAGTACTTTTTGGGTACTATGTGATTAGTCCTTTTGCAGTATCATTTTTGGCAGGTTACAACATATCTGATGAAATTATAAGCAGCCCTACTCTAGCCTCCTATGTCAACAATGTCACGATGTTCACAGTACCGACAGGGATCATATTTGAGCTGCCTATAGTCATCTATTTTCTATCTAGAATAGGATTAGTAACACCTGATCTGATGCGCAACTATAGGCGGCACGCTGTTATCATCATCCTCCTATTTGCAGCTGTGATAACTCCACCAGATGTGGTCACACAGTTCCTTATTGGGATTCCCGTATTTGTGCTGTATGAGTTAAGCATACACATCTCCAAGCGGGCATATAAGAAATATCAATCCACAGATTAAAAAAAGGCGACTTAGCTTAGTCGCTTATCGACTCTCTAGAGTCACAAAAGGACATATCATCTCCTCCATCGACAACCCGCCGTGCTGGAAGGTGTCATTATACATCCGATTGAACCGGTTATAATTATTGGGATAAAGGAAAAAATTGCTTTCCAGCGCAAAGATGAACTTAGAACTGATATTGGGTCGTGGCAAGCCTAGGCTGTGTGGGTCTGCTTCATCAAGCACATCAGACTTCTGATAATTAAGGTTTTTGCCCACCTTGTACCTAAGATTAGTGGAGGTTTCTCTATCTGCTTTGACTTTGCTAGGGCTGTTTACTCTAATAGTACCGTGGTCTGTAGTGATAAAGAGCTTGACCTTTTGCTCAGAAAGGCTCTGCAGGCTACTCCATATAGGAGAGTTGATAAACCAAGATTTGGTCAGAGATCTGTAAGCCTTCTCATCTGAGGCCAACTCCTTGAGGACATCCATCTCTGTCCTAGCATGGGAGAGCATATCGATGAAATTGTAGACGATGACAGTCAATTCATTATTCCTGAAATTAGGCGTTTGATCTAGCATAGCCTTGGCATCATCTACATTTCTGATCTTGTAGTATGCCCATTTGAGATCCCGTTTGAGCAATCTATCGATCTGAGCCTGCATCAGAGCTTCTTCGTGCTGATTCTTTCCACCAGACTCATTATCGTTGAGCCAATACTGAGGAAAGTTCTTCTGAATGTCTAGCGGCGTCATCCCCGCGAAGATGGCATTCCTACTATATTGGGTTGAGGTAGGTAATATGCTGTAGAACACCTCTTCAGACTCCACTCTAAAGTATTCGTTGATGGTCGGCTGTAAGGTTCTCCATTGATCAAAGCGCAGATTATCAAATAGGACCAATACATTAGGTCTATCAGGATCTAAGGCAGGAAACAGGTGCTCTTTGAGTAGATTATGGGAGAAAATCGGAGCATTCTCTTGTGTAGTCCACCCTTTATATTCCTTTGTGACGTATTTACAAAAGCCCTTATTGGCCTCACTCTTCTGCATATCGAGAATGTCTCTCATCTGCTCATTATCCGAGTTGTCGAGCTTAATCTCCCACTCTATGATCCGCTTGTAGATGGCGTTCCATCCCTCCCTATCTAGACCACTATTGATATCCATTGATATCTTCCTGAATTCTTGCTGGTAATCTGTAGCTGTTTTGGAGCTGACCAACCGTTTGTTGTCAATAATCTTCTTAAGTGAGAGTAGAATTTGATTGGGATTAACAGGCTTAATGAGATAATCGTGGATTTCAGAGCCGATAGCTTCCTCCATCAGGTCCTCAGCCTCATTCTTAGTAATCATCACCACTGGGATATTCTTATTGGTCTCCCGGATCTTCTCTAGAGTTTCTAGACCTGAAATGCCCGGCATAGATTCATCTAAGAAGACACAATCAATTTCCTTATCCTCTGCCATCACCTCCAGCGCATCGTGGCCGTTGGTGACTTCTATAATCTCGTACCCTTTTTTCTCTAAGAAGAATAATTGGGGTTTGAGGAGATCTATTTCATCATCAGCCCAGAGGATCTTTACTTTACTCATATAAGGAATTTGCTTTAGTGTGCTAAGGTACGTTATTGTCAAAACGTCACTAAGGAACGCATCACGGCACCTTTCTATTACCTTCGTGCTTGTATGAGTAGCAGAAAGATTTTCAACGACCCCATATATGGCTTGGTATCATTTCCCTTTGACAGCCTATATACCTTGATCGAGCATCCTTACTTTCAGCGGTTAAGGAGAATCTCTCAGATGGGCTTGAGCACCTATGTCTATCCCAGTGCTAATCATTCGCGATTCAGCCATGCGCTGGGGGCACTATACTTGATGACGACAGCCATACACTCTCTTAGAGAGAAAGGCATTGCTATCAATGATGAAGAGTACGAGGCGGTATGTCAGGCGATCTTGCTGCATGACATAGGACATGGACCATTTTCGCACGGACTTGAGGAATTAATCTATCCCAAGCACCACGAAGCCATCTCTCTTGAGACGATGTCAGCGCTCAACAAAGAGATGGGAGGGCAGCTAGACCTTGCCATCGGAATCTTTAAAAAAGAGTACCATCGCCCTTTCCTGCAACAGTTGGTCTCTAGCCAACTGGATATGGATCGACTGGATTATCTGATCCGGGATAGCTTCCATACGGGGGTAGCTGAGGGAGTTATAGGCTATAAGCGCTTGATATCGATGATGAATGTGGTAGATGACCAACTGGTAGTGGAAGAGAAAGCCATTTTCTCGATAGAAAAGTTTCTTGTCGCTAGACATATTATGTATTGGCAGGTGTATCTGCACAAGACCTCTATTGTAGCTGAGAGAATGCTCAAGGAGTTTGTCAAGAGGCTTGTAGAGCTAGCAGAGATAGATTCCAAAATAGAAGACTCAGATACGGCCTTTATGAAATTTGTCAAAAAACGGATTAATGGTACAATTAATGATACTAACTACTTGGAGGAATTTACACGTCTTGATGACGTAGATGTTCTGACGGCTATAAAAGCAACTGTTAACCATCCTGATTTCATATTGAGCTATCTATCCGATCATATCTTGAATCGACGATTACACAAGTTGATTCTAAAAGATTCACCCGTTGAGAGTGACTTAATCGCAGAAAAGCGTCTTAATCTCGAAGCCTTACTCCTCAAAGAAGGCATACACCCAGAGAATTTAGACCAAACAGTGAACAGACTCATCTACATAGGCACGGAATCCAATCAAGCCTATAACCGCACAAAAGAAACTATACAAGTACTAAGGAAAGACGGCGAAGTATTGCCCATTTCTGACGTCTTGGATACCCTCATAAATGTAAAAAAGATTACAAAACACTATTTATGTTATCCAAGATAAATTGAATATTTTTACGGTCTTGTACAGTATACAAGACAATACGCCTGCGCTTTAGTGTAGGATAAAACCTTTATTGACATTATTAATTTAAATTTAAAATCAACCATGAAACAAGTTAATCTGATTTTATCTTGTCTATTCTTACTTGGTTCAGTGAGTATGTTCGCTCAAACGACGGGAGCACCGTCAGAGGGAATGCCTTCAGAGCCTGGTAAATGTTATGCTAGATGTTTAATCCAAGATGTGTACGATGTTGTCACGGAGCAAATTCTAGTAAAAGACGCGACGACGAGAGTTGATATCGTACCTGGTTCGACTGAGACACTGACTGAGCAAGTACTTGCTTCAGAAGGTAGTACTACACTATCAGTTGTACCGGCTACGTTTGAAACTGTTACTGAACAAATCCTCAAGTCTGATGGATCTTCTTCAGTAAACATTACTCCAGCAACATTCGAAACTGTAACTGAGCAAGTTCTTGCTAGTGACGGAGCTAATGACCTAAGAGTAATCCCAGCAACTTTTGAAACTGTCACTGAGCAGATTCTTAAGTCTGATGGTTCTTCTTCAGTTAGTATTACTCCAGCAACGTTCGAAACTGTAACTGAGCAAGTTTTAGCTTCAGAAGGATCTTCTGATGTAAGAATCACGTCAGCAGTCTTCGAAACTGCATCTGAGGAAATCATCACTCAAGATGGAGCTTCTGATCTAAGAATCACTCCAGCACAGTTCGAGACAGTTACTGAGCAAGTTTTAAAATCAGATGGTGCTTCTTCTATAAGAATAACACCTGCGACTTTTGAGACAGTTACTGAACAAGTCATATCTAACACTTGTGCTGCAGGTGGAGCTGGATACAGAAGTGCTGGAACAGCATTAAATGTATCATTCAACTCTGGTTCTGCAGTATTAACTGCTTCATCATCTGCAGAAATTTCAAGAATAGCAGGTTCACTTGATTGTGGAGCTGGTACTTCTAGAATCATCGGTCACACAGATTCTCAAGGATCTGAGGCTGCTAATGCAACTTTATCAAGAAACAGAGCAAAAGCTGTATACGATGCACTTATCGCTGCTGGTGTTTCTTCTTCTTGTATCACATATGATGGTATGGGAGAGTCTAGCCCAATAGCAGACAACAGTACTGCTAGCGGTAGAGCTACAAACAGAAGAGTAGAATTGGTAGCTCCAAGTACTGCAACAAGCAGCGACAATGCGAGTAACGATCCTAACTGTGTAGTAGCGTATAGAGTTATACCTGCACAATTCGAAAAAGCAACTGAGCAAGTTCTAGCTTCAGAAGGATCTTCTGATGTAAGAATCACACCTGCAACGTTTGAGACTGTAACGGAGCAAATCCTTAAGTCTGACGGAGCTTCTAATGTCAATATCTCCCCAGCTCAGTTCGAAACGATCACTGAGGAAGTAATGACTAAAGATGCATATACAACTATTAGAGTTATTCCTGCGTCTTTCGAAACAGTTACTGAAGAGGTTCTTGTTCAAGAAGCTTATGATATCTTAAAGCCAGTACCTGCTGTATACGAAACTGTAACTGAGCAAGTATTGCAAAAAGACGGTTATACAACACTAAGAAAGGTACCAGCAACTTATGAGACTGTTACTGAAACAGTACTTAAGAAAGATGGTTATTCAACTATCAGAACAGTACCTCCAGTATATGAGACTGTATCTGAGACTATCCTTAAGAAGGATGCTTACACGACATTAAGACAAGTACCAGCGACTTATGAGACTGTTACTGAGCAGAAGCTACAGAAAGATGGTTACACGACGCTAAGAAAAGTACCAGCTGAATATGAGACTGTTACTGAGCAAGTACTTGTAAAAGACGCTTACACCACATTAAGAAAAGTTCCTGCTCAATACGAAACTGTAACTGAGCAGATCCTACAAAAAGATGCTTACACTACTTTAAGAGCAGTACCAGCAACATACGAAACTGTAACAGAGCAAGTATTGCAGAAAGATGGATATACTACATTGAGAGTAATTCCTGCAACATATGAGACAGTAACTGAGCAAATCTTAAAGAAAGATGCATATACGACTCTAAGAGCAGTACCAGCAACTTACGAAACAGTAACTGAAGAAGTACTTCAAAAAGAAGCTTCAACTACAATTAGAGTTATACCTGCTACTTACGAAACTGTAACTGAGCAAGTATTGGTATCAGAAGCTACTACCAAGTTAGAGAAAATACCTGCAAGATATGAGACACAGACAGAGTCTATCCAGACTGCTCCTGCATCTACGAAGTGGGTTAAGAAAAAAGCTGATAAGAACTGTTTGTCTGCAGATCCTAACGATTGTTTAGTATGGTGTCTTCAAGAAACACCTGCACAATTCAGAACTGTAACTAAGAAAGTTAGAGTTGGATGTGCTGATGGATACACTGAGCAAGGAGATGATTGTGTAAAAACTATCGAGATTCCTGCTAAGTATACTACAAGATCGTACAGAAAACTAGTTAATGATGCAACTACTGAGGTTGTAGACATTCCTGCACAGTACTCTACTATCTCTTACAGAAAGTTGGTTAATCCAGCAACTACTGAGTCAGTAACTGTACCAGCAGAATATACAACTAGATCGTACAGAAAATTGGTTAACCCAGCAACTACAGAAGCTGTAAATGTTGACCCAGTATACACGACAATTTCTTACAGAAAGCTTGTAACTCCAGCAACGACTGAGGCTGTTGAAGTACCTGCAGTATATACGACTAGATCTTACCAGAAGCTAGTTACACCTGCAACTACAGAAGCTGTAGAAGTACCTGCTGAATACACTACTAGATCTTACAGAAAACTAGTTACGCCTGCAACTACAGAAGCGGTAAAGGTTGATCCTGTGTATACAACTATCTCTTACAGAAAGCTTGTTACACCTGCAACTACTGAGGCTGTTGAAGTACCTGCTGAGTATACAACTAGATCTTACAAGAAACTAGTTACACCAGCATCTACTGAGTCAGTAACTGTTGAGCCAGAATATACAACTAGATCTTACAGAAAGCTTGTTACACCTGCATCTACAGAAGCTGTACAAGTTGAGCCTGTATACACAACTATCTCTTACAGAAAGCTTGTTACACCTGCGACTACTGAGTCAGTAACTGTACCAGCTAAGTACGAGACTAGATCTTACCAGAAATTGGCTAGCCCAGCAACTACAGAAGTTGTTGATGTTCCAGCTCAATTCACTACAAGAACATACAAGAAATTATCTGCACCAGCTGCAGCTTCTAATTCTTCAGGTGATCCTCAATACACAACTAGATCTTACCAGAAATTAACGAACGATGCAACTTCAGAGAATATCTCTGGTGATGCGCAGTACACGACTATCTCTTCTGACAAACTAGTTAATGACGCAACTACAGAAGCTGTATACGGTGCTGCACAGTACACAACTATATCTTCTCAGAGATTGGCTAACGATGCATCTGCAGAAAACTCTATGGGTGATCCTGCATACACAACTTACTCTTACCAGAAGTTGGTTAATGATGCAACGTCAGAAAACTATGTACCAGGTGGTTCTAACAACTATACGATCAATGTAAACTTTGCTTCTGGATCAGCTAATCTTTCTTCAGGATATGATTCTGAAATTAGAAGAGCTATCGATAAGATCAACTCTACAGGAGGAGGTACTATCGTAGGTCACACTGATAGCCAAGGAGATGACAGCGCTAACCTTGCACTTTCTAGAAACAGAGCTAAGGCAGTATATGATGCATTAATTGCAGCAGGTGCTAACGCAAGTAGCCTTAACTACGAAGGTATGGGAGAAACGCAGCCTAAAGCTGATAACTCTACTGCTACAGGTAGAAGAGCTAACAGAAGAGTGGAGCTAGTATTAGCAGGTGCTAATGATGGTGGAGACGGAAGAAGCTACTCTACTAGATCTTTCCAGAGATTAGTGAATGATGCTTCTGCAGAAAATGTATCTGGAGATGCGCAATACACAACTATCAGTATGCAAAAACTTGCAAACGATGCAAGTGCTAACAATGTAAGTGGAGATCCTGAGTACACTACTAGATCTTACCAGAAACTAGCTAATGATGCGACTTCTGAGCAAGTAAATGGTGAAGCTCAATACACAACTATCAGTATGCAGAAACTTGCTAATGATGCAAGTGCAGAAAATGTAAGTGGTGAGCCACAATACACTACTAGATCTTACCAGAAACTAGCTAGCCCTGCTACTACGCAGAGTGCGCCAGTTGAAGAAAGATTTGAGAACAGATCTTACACAAGAACATCTGCAGCAACTACTAGAACAGTAGAAATTCCAGCTGAATACAAGACTATCTCTAAGAGACAGTTGGTTAAGCAAGGAGGATTTACTGAGTGGAGGGAAGTTGTATGTGAGAAAGATGTAACATCTGACTTAGTAAGAAAAGTACAGCAAGCCCTTATCTCTAGAGGATACGATGTTGGATCAGCTGGTGCTGACAACAGAATGGGTGCAGGAACAAAAGCTGCATTAGTGAAGTTCCAAAAAGACAACGGTTTACCTGTTGGTCAATTGGACACGGAAACAATGAGAGCTTTGGGTATCAATTAATTGATACTCTGTTAAGTTATATAAGCCTTGCGGTTCTTCCGCAAGGCTTTTTTTTTTCTAATTTTGCAACCCAATTGGAATATAGATATGCGTGATAACCAGATTCAAGATTTACTGTCTAGAGAACTCCAGAGACAAAGAGAAGGTGTAGAATTAATAGCCTCTGAGAACTTTACCAGTCTACAAGTGATGCAGACAATGGGCAGCTGTCTGACTAATAAGTATGCAGAGGGATACCCCGGTAAAAGATATTATGGTGGCTGTGAAGTCGTAGACGAGGTAGAGCAATTGGCTATAGACAGACTTAAGGTCTTGTTTGGTGCTGAATATGCTAATGTACAACCCCACTCTGGTGCACAAGCCAATGCTGCAATCTTCTTGGCGATCTTACAGCCAGGTGATACAATATTGGGTTTTGACCTTTCACACGGAGGGCACCTTTCGCATGGGTCACCAGTGAATTTTTCAGGTAAGGTCTACAACCCCGTGTTCTACGGTGTAGAAGAAGATACAGGCACTATCGATATGGATAAGGTAGAATCCCTTGCTCAGCTCCATAAGCCTAAGTTGATTATCTGTGGCGCCTCAGCCTACTCTAGAGACTGGGATTATAAGCGATTTAGAAATATTGCCGACTCTATAGATGCTCTCCTATTGGCAGATATAGCCCACCCAGCTGGTCTTATCGCTACAGGATTACTCAATGATCCTATCCCTCACTGCCATATCGTATCCTCCACAACACATAAGACCCTTAGAGGTCCTAGAGGCGGCATCATTATGATGGGAAAGGATTTTGAAAATCCTTGGGGCAGAACAACTAAGAAAGGTACAGTCATTAAGATGTCTTCTATACTCAATAGTGGTGTATTTCCAGGAATGCAAGGGGGACCACTAGAACATGTTATAGCCGCAAAGGCCGTTGCTTTTGGCGAAGCATTGGAGCCTTCTTTTAAGACGTATGGTGAGCAAGTCATTAAGAATGCCCAAGTAATGAGCCAAGCGCTCAAAGACAAAGGCTACAAAGTCATCTCAGGTGGTACTGATAACCATCTTATGTTAGTAGACCTCAGATCGAAGAATGTAACAGGTAAGGAAGCAGAAAATGCCCTCATCAAAGCAGATATCACTGTCAATAAGAATATGGTACCATTTGATACCAAAAGTCCATTCGTGACTTCAGGTATAAGAATTGGAACCTCGGCAATCACATCGAGAGGTATGCAAGAAACCTCTTGTGGGCAAATCATAGAATGGATAGACACCATCCTTTCTGATATCAATAATGAATCCTTAATTAAGTCCGTAAAAGAAAAGGTCAATACAGCGATGGCCAACTATCCGCTCTACCCTAGCTTGTAGGCTTGGCCAGGCGGCGAGGGCTCGGCTTTTAGTGTATAGTGGAGGCTGGGCTGCGAAGGCTAAGCTTTTTAGTGCATAGTGAGGGCCAGGCGGCGAGGGCTAGGCTTTTAGTGCATAGTGCATAGTTGTGGCTCGACTGCGATGGCTTTGCTTCTAGTGCATAGTGAGGACTTTGCTGCGAGGGCTAGGCTTTTTAGTACATAGATAGGGCCAGGCTGCGAGGGCTAGGCTTTTTAGTGCATAGCGAGGGCTAGGCTGCTAGGGCACTGTTTTTTAGTGTATTGTGGGGGCTGGGCAGCTAGAGGCTTTGCTTTCAAGTGTGTGTATATAACACAGAAATCAAGTCAACAAGAATACAGTAAAAGGAACTTCCGTCTAAGACCGTTAGGCGACCTTCAACTTAGATATAGAAGAGTTTTCTAGTTGTGAAGCGGCATAAGCCTTATCTACAATAAACTCTTTGACGTCTGGATGGGATGGTAACTCAAACATAGACTCGGCGAGAATAGCCTCCATAATTGATCTTAGTCCTCTCGCACCTAACTTGTAATCCAAGGCTTTTTCTGCGATAAAATCCAAAGCATCATCAGTAATCTCTAGGCTAATACCTTCTAGTCTAAAGAGCTTCTGGTATTGCTTGATTAGGGCATTCTTAGGCTCAGTGATAATTCTTATGAGTGTTTCCTTATCTAGAGGATTTAGATAAGTGAGGACAGGCATACGACCGATCAGCTCTGGAATGAGACCATAACTCTTGAGGTCTTGATGCGTAACGTATTTGAGAATATTGTCTTCATCATAGAGCTCTGTATCTGCTTTATTGAAGCCGATGACTTGAGTATTGAGTCTATTGGCTATCAGCTTATTGATACCGTCAAAGGCACCACCCATTATAAAGAGGATGTTGCTGGTATTGACCTGTATCATTTTTTGCTCGGGATGCTTTCTTCCTCCATAAGGGGGCACATTGACTTCTGTACCCTCTAACATCTTAAGTAAAGCTTGTTGGACACCTTCTCCAGATACATCTCTTGTGATAGAAGGGTTGTCTCTCTTTCTAGCGACCTTATCTATCTCATCTATGTAGACAATCCCCTTCTGCGCAGCATCGACATCGTGATCAGACGCTTGTAGCAGCCGAGAAAGCATACTCTCTACATCCTCTCCTACATACCCAGCTTCTGTAAAGACTGTAGCATCAACAATAGAAAAAGGTACATTTAAGTACTTGGCAATGGTCTTGGCCAGTAAAGTCTTACCAGTACCAGTCTGACCGACAAAGAGAATATTAGACTTCTCGATCTCGACATCATCAGTACTGATTTGGTTAAGCCTTTTGTAGTGGTTGTACACACTTACGGCTAAGTATTTTTTTGCATCTGTCTGTCCTATTATAAACTGATCTAGGTAATCCTTGATCTTGACAGGAGTTACTCCTGAAGGCAGACTAAAAGAAAAAGAGCTTTTGTTTGGGGCTTTGTTACCGAGCTCCTCACTAACTATCTCGTTAGCTTGCTCGACACAAGACTCACAGATATGTCCCTCTACACCAGCAATCATTAAGAGAGTATCACTCTTATCTCTACCGCAAAACGAACACTTTTGACCTTTTCCTTTTATTTTAGACACTAGGCTTTATCTTTTGATTTTCTGATATGGTCTCTTGTCAATACCTCATCTACTAAGCCATATTCCTTAGCTTCCGTTGCTGACATCCAGTTATCTCTATCACTATCTTTCTCAATAGACTCGAAAGTCTGACCAGTGTGGTCAGCCATAATATCATATAACTCCTTTCTGAGTTGCTTGATGAGCTTATAAGATATCTCCATATCTGAAAACTGACCTTGCATACCTCCTGAAGGCTGGTGTATCATGACTCTACTGTGTTGTAGACAAGTTCTTTTGCCTGCTTTTCCAGCACATAACAATACCGCTCCCATAGAAGCTGCAAGTCCTGTACATATAGTACTCACATCTGGTGTCACGTACTGCATCGTATCATAGATACCTAATCCTGCAATTACTGAACCTCCAGGGCTATTGATAAACATCTGCACGTCCCTCTTAGGATCAGTTGATTCTAAGAAGAGTAATTGTGCTTGTACGACATTGGCGACATAGTCATTGATGGGTACACCTAAGAAGATTATTCTATCCATCATTAGTCTAGAGAACACATCCATTCCGACCACATTCATCTGTCGCTCCTCTATTACTTGCGGCGTAAAGCCTGTAATATTTGGCACTGCAACATTCATATTATTGAGATGATTATCTACCAGATCAGCATTTAGATTCATATGCTTGGTAGCAAAACTTCGGAATTCCTTGGTTAATGACATACGTTGTTTCTTTATATTCTTTAGATATAACGGATTAATTCGCTTTTTGATTTAATTCTTTGGCTATTTCGTAAAAGCCTTCTTTGTCTATGCTTGTATTGTTGATCTTAACAACTGCTCTTATCTTCTCAAAAAGCTTACCACTGCTTATGGTTTCTACAGCTGTATTGACCTGTTCCCTATTTTGCATAAGGGAAAATACAGTGTTCTTGAGACTCGCTTCGTCCATATAAGGTGAGTAGCTCTTAACTGCATTGACAAAATATTGGAAGATTTCTTCCTCTGTTACTTCTACATCAAACTGATCATTGAGCTTTTTCTTGACGATTCTCCACTTCAGTTCCTTCTTGAATTGCTCAAACTGCTCATCAGTAGGTGGTTCTTTGCTCGGATCTTGAGTCAGCCACTTCTTCAGGAATCCATCAGGCAACTCCATTGGATTCTTTTCCATAAGGGCTTCCATTATCCTTCTGTTGGCCAACTTATTGGATTCTTGGTCAAAGTAGTCCTTGAGATAACTCTCAATTTTAGCTCTTGCGTCCTCTTCTGATTTGACTTCATCCTTGCCGAAAGACTTATCGAAGAGATCTTGATCCAATTTTGCTGGCGTCAGTCTCACTACATCTTTGACCTCTAACCTAAAGTCGCTACTCATATTAGACAAATCCTGATCCTCTCCTACCTTCAGGAGGTATTTCTCAACTTGACTAGACGGTAAGTCTTTCTCTAGTTCATAGATATCAGCATCTATACTGCCACCTTTCTTGAGCTTTCTGAGTTCGTCCTGATATTTAGGATTGACTTTTTCCATAGCCACAGAAAACTCTGAAGTATGTCCATCTACAAGCACCTTACCATTATATAGCTCTCTAGATATAAAGTATATAACATCGTCATCTTGGATAAGCTCCTCCGAACTAGATTGATCGCCGAGTCTTTTCTGAAGACTATGCAGTTCCTCATCTACCATTTCTTTTGAGATGATAACCTCCGGTCTTTCATAAGCATCTGATTCTGAGACACCTACAACATCAAATTGTGGTTCCATACCTATTTCAAATTTATAGGTATAGTCTTCTGGCGCTTTATGATTCAGTTCTGGAAGGTTTTCTCTATCTATAAGGTAAGGCTCTCCGATGATTCTTAGCTCTTTGTCCGCTATGATATCATTGATCTTATCCGTAAGTATCTTAGAGACAGCTTCTTGCATCACTGCACCTCCATACATTTTCTTAATGACACTTATAGGTGTTTTGCCCTTTCTGAAGCCTTTTAACTGGGCTTTTTGTTGATAAGACTTAATTTGCTTGTCGTATTCGCCTAGATAATCGTCTTTTTCGATAACCAGCGTTAACTCTGCATTGAGTTCATCAATTTGATTCTTCTCTAGCTTCATTTAATATATGTGATGGAGGAATAGTATTGGAATTTCTCTGAAAGTGCGGGTGGAGGGACTCGAACCCACACGCCGTGAAGCACTAGATCCTAAATCTAGCATGTCTACCAATTTCATCACACCCGCAATTCAAAGAAATGAGGCGCAAAGATAGATATATTTATAAATAGAACAACTTTAGAACCGTCAACTAAAAGATTTTTAGACACTTAAGCCTACTCCCATTCCGCACTTAAAACCTTAGAATTATCTAACTTGCTGAGCAGTAGAGATTTAAAGGAAATTTATGCCGATAGGTAAGGCCATATCAGATAGTGAATACAAGCTTATAGACGTTGAGTTTCAAGCGCTTATGCAGAAGCTCAAGCAAAAAAGCACAGACCAGGACAAGGAGGACCTAGACAAGGCTTATAAATTAATCCTAGATGCACATAAGTTTCAACGCAGACGGTCTGGGGAGCCTTACGTATTCCATCCAATAGAAGTAGCCAGAATCTGCTTTGAAGAAATAGGCCTAGGACCAACAGCTGTTATCAGCGCGCTTCTACACGATGTTGTAGAAGATACGGATACAACACTAGAAGACATCGAAGAGATCTTTGGCAACAAAATCACGCGTATTGTCGATGGACTTACCAAGTTAGATGGGACATATAACGTTGAGAACAAGCAAGCGGAGAACTTTAAGAAGGTCTTATCTTCTCTTACCTATGACGTCAGAGTTGCACTGATCAAGATGGCAGACAGATTACATAATCTGCGGACCATAGGAGCTATGCCAAGGGATAAGCAATTAAAGATTGCTGCAGAGACAGCATACATCTACACTCCCCTAGCCCACAGGCTCGGCTTATACAATGTCAAGACAGAGTTCAACGACATCTGTATGAAGATTACTGAGCCAGACACTTACAATGAGCTATCCTCAAAACTAGAGGCCTCAGAGTCAGGGAGGACAGAATATATTAATGACTTTATAGAACCCCTAACCAAAAAACTAAATGAACTCGATGTCGACTATCGTGTACTCGGAAGATCCAAAGCAATTTCTTCTATTTGGAATAAAATCCAAAAGAAACAAATTCCTTTTGAAGAGATCTATGACTTGTTTGCCATTAGAATCATTTGTGATACACCTATAGAATCAGAGAAGAGTGTGTGTTGGCAGATATATTCGATTATAACGGATGTCTACAATCCTATACCAGAACGGCTCAAAGATTGGGTCACCACACCTAAGAGTAACGGCTACGAATCTCTCCATACAACAGTTATAGGACCGAGTGGGAAGTATGTAGAAGTGCAGGTGAGATCAGAAAGGATGGATGATATTGCCGAGCGCGGTTTTGCAGCACACTGGAAATATAAAGGTGTCAAAAGTGAGCATAGTGTCTATGACAGATGGCTGGATAATATCAGGGCACTACTCGACACCCAACATAATGATGCACTAGAATTCCTTAATGATTTTAAGTCCAATCTCTTCAACAAAGAAGTCTACGTTTTTACGCCTAATGGTGATATGAAAATGTTGCCAGAAGGTGCCACAGCGTTAGACTTTGCTTTTGAGATACACTCACAGGTAGGATACCAAGCGACAGCGATCAAGGTCAACAACAAATTGGTGCCGATGGGGCATAAACTCCAAAACGGAGATCAAGTTACGGTGACCACCAATAAAAATCAAAAGCCATCTGAGCACTGGCTTAAGATGACAGTGACAGGAAAAGCACGATCTAAAATTAGGTCTGCTATGAAGGAAGAGAAAAGAAAAAAAGGTGAAATAGGAAGAGAAAATCTGGAACGTAAAATGAAAAATGCGAAGCTTACCTTTGAAGAAAATATCGACTTCTTAGTTAAGCACAATGGCTATGCTAATAGACCAGATTTTTATTTTGCTATCTCAAATGAAGAAGTAAAACTTCCAGATTTTAAGACCTTCGAAATTGAGGGTGGAAAAATAAAAGGCTTAAAAGAAGAGGCAAAACCAGCGCCACCGATAGGTACTCAAGCCCCAGCTGATCTTCCTCCAAAGCGGACACGTAAGGCTGCAGTGCTCAACAAATCGTCTATCCTTGTCAATGGAGAATCTGCAGACCAATATGAATTTTCATTGGCCAAGTGTTGCACACCAGTACAAGGTGAAGACATATTTGGTTATCTTACCGCTGGCGAAGGATTGAAAATCCATAGGACCAATTGCAAAAATGCTACCCACCTACTGGCCAACTACTCTTATAGGGTACTTAAGGCAGAATGGGCAAGAAAAGCAGGATCCAACTTTACAGTAGTCTTATCCATCATCGGCGTAGATTCTGGCCCAGGTGTCATTACTGTCATCACCAATGAGATCAGCAATACCTTAGGTATAAATATCAGATCCTTTAGTATAGAGGGCGATGAAGGCTATTTTGAAGGTAAGGTGAGTATCTTTGTCAAGAACAAAGACCAACTAAACCACGTTATTCATTCCATTAAGAAATTAGATGGCATTACCAATGTCACTAGAATAGAGGATTAAGCATATGGCTGAAGAAGTATCAGAACACATAGAGAAAATATTTGGTGAGGTCAAACAAATTTTCACCAATTTCTTAGAGAAAAATGAACTAAGAAAAACGCCTGAGCGGTATGCCATTCTCGAAGAGATCTATAAGCGAACAGATCACTTTGATGCTGAGGCTTTTTATATCCATATGAAAAACCAAAACTATAGAGTCTCTCGTGCCACAGTCTACAACACCTTGGACTTACTTGTCAGTTGTGACTTAGTGACCAAGCACCAGTTTGGAAAAAATCTAACACAATACGAAAAATCATATGGCTATAAGCAACACGATCACCTACTCTGTGTGGATTGTGGAAAAGTTCTGGAGTTTTGCGATCCAAGAATCCAGAACATCAAAGACATGATGGGTGAATTACTCAAGTTTAATGTTACTCACCACTCACTTAATCTTTACGGAAATTGTCAAGGTGCCTGTGAAAAAACTGCAGCCCCAACACCTACTGAAAGTTAGTTAATTGTTCTTTGATGGTATAGGAGAATCGTGTGGGTCCTTAGTCGGAAATCCTAGTTCTCTATCAATTTCATCTAATAGTTCTTCGGATAAAAAGTGCTCTATCTGATCCGCTTCGTTATGGATTTGGTTGGAGTCTAAGCCCATTTTTCTGACTTGATAAGTTTCCCATAATCTATGTGCTCTAACCAACTGCTCTGCTTTATTGATGCCAGCATCAGTCAAGACCACTTTCTCTGCTACTCTTGTAATCAAATTACTTTTAGTCATCAGATTGACTGTTGATTTTATTCTGCTTTCTGGAATATTCAATCTATCAGTAAGAGAAGCTATTGAGGTGCCTTCAGGTTGTTTCTTGATGACCTGCCTGAGTATATCTTCTCTAAGTATTCTGCGCTTCTCGATACGATTTTGATTGTACTTAAAGAGTAATCCTTGCGTAGGAGAAAAGAGCACTGCTAGAAAATAAAACAAAGTGGCACACAAAGTCATTGCTGGGCCCGGAGTTGTCTCTATAACTATAGAGCATATCAAGCCCAGTGCAGCAGAAAGTACACCTATAATGGCAGAGATGACGATGACTCTCTTGAGCCTTTCTGAAAGGAGTAGTGCTGTGGCAGCAGGAGTAATCAACATCGCTACAACGAGTATAACACCGACTGTCCTTAGAGAAGCAACGATAACAAAAGACAACAGCAACATCAAAAAATAATGAATCGTCTTGGCAGAGATACCCATAGTCTCAGCGATAGTCGGCTGGAAGGTGGTTATGAATAGATATCGATAAAACAAGAAAACGCAAACCACTGTGTATAAGGCTATACCAAAGGTCAAATAAATGTCTTCATTAGAAATACCGAGCACGTTGCCAAATAAAAAGTCCTTGAGGTCCAGATGCACCCCTTCACTCTGATTGAGCCAAGAGATACCCATCACCCCAATAGAAAACATTGCCGTAAATATGATGCCTATGGCGGCATCATTTTTAGTCTTGACATTCTGCTGGATCCAAGAGATGGCGAAGGCGGTGATCAACCCAGCTATTGTACTGCCAACAAAAAATCCTATGGTACTATACCCCACTAGCATAAAAGCAAAAAACACCCCAGGCAGAACAGCGTGGGAAAGTGCATCCCCGAGCAAAGACATATTCCTGAGCACTATAAAGCAACCTAGAATACCGCACATCAATCCTACCATCGACGAGGCTACGAGTGCACGTATCGCCCACTCTGATGACATAACCTCAATAAGATTTGCAATAGTCTCCATAATATTTAAGCAAAGTTAATATTATTTTTAGACTAGTCTAAATCTAACCTCTCTCTTACGAAACCTTCCTTGATGCCGTGTGGCGATACCTGTACATACTCAATAGAAGGAAATCTCTGAAGGAGATGAGATAAGACAGCCATAGACTCTAGGCTTAGGTCAGCCCTACTCTCAGGCATTCCTTCTAGATCGCTTCTTTTGCCTTGTGGAGATGATAATATCTTTTGGATGACGTTCTCTACTTCAGCTCTAGAAATCTGGTCTGACCCCATCATCGATTCCAAAATCTCAAATGGGCCTGAGCTACCTACTAGAAACTTAGGCTGTAGAGCTTCTGGACTAGCATATTGTTGATGGACAGCATCAAGTTCATCTTTCAACCATTCTAGCTGGTCTACCGTGGGTGGATCATCGCGTTGCCAGTCAGACCTGAGTACAGATATACCATAATTAATAGAGTATCTAAAAACTTGATCGCCGGATATATAGATATACTCAACGCTGCCACCACCTATATCCATAACCACATATGCAACTGCATTGGAGTTGATTGTCCAGCTGATTCCCTTGAGGATATAATCTGCTTCTTGCTCACCAGATAACACTTCCACCTCAGTGGCCAAATAGCGATTGACAGATTGGTGTACCTTTTTAATGTTATTAGCTAATCTAAAAGCTGCTGTCCCAAAGACTTTAATTTCATCAACTTCATATGCCTGGCAAAGGGCACCTATTAGCTTGAGCGAAGCGTCTGCTCTATTAAGTGCATCTCGAGTTAATACTTTTATACTGCCTCTAGAAAGATAGACAAAGGATCTCTTGCGGAATACCTCTACAAACGAGCCATTCTTTATATCAAGATCACATATCAATAGATGGAATGTGTTGCTACCTAAATCAACAACTGCAAAACGCAAACTTAGCCTTGGTTGAGGTTTCCACTAGCTTTCATCGCTTGTCGTATCATAGATGTAAAAAATTGGCGCCCACTTTCTGACATTTGATTAGCATATTTTGGTTTGCCATCAACAAAGAATACATAGAAGGTACATTGCTCATTGAAGTACACATCGGCTTCAAAGATGATATCTCCGCCGACTTGGTAAAACTGTCTAGCCATAGGTTTGCAACCATCAGGAATACGCATTACAGGCGCTTCGTCGATATAAGTCAAATTTGTTTTGATACTTGCGGGTTCATTCTGATTCATACTGAAAGGCAGATCATGAAAAAGATAATCTATCATCTGACCATTTTCCCACATCTGCTGGAGGTAGCTATTGGGGAGCTTGGGAAGTAATGGCGTTTGCGCTTGAGTAGCTGTTGCTGTTGTCTTAGTTGTTGCCGCAGTACTCTTCTTGGGGTCTTGGTTACAAGCTGTTGATAGGAGAATAAAAAGAATGAGTGTTAATGTATGCTTCATATCTAAAATGTGTAGTCAGTTCTGATAGTCCAAAAATAACCCAATAAGTATCTCTCGAAGAGTGTATTGTCATCAAGAAGCTTATTAATTGATCTTGTATGCCTGACTGTCACTGATAAATGCTTGGTAAAGGCGTAATTGGCTCCTAGCATCCAACTGACATCCCTTGTCTCAAACCAATCTGGATTGTAGTCTGTAACTTCTTGAGAAACACTAGAACTGATGATATTACCTAGACTCAAGCCTATATCCCCTGATAGTTTGTAATAGTTATCTTCCTCTATATACCAGTCTTTGAACGATACATATAGCGGCAACTCGAGATAGTTGATTCGCGTAACAGATCCCTGATTACTAAAGAGTTTCGCACTGCTTCCTCTTTGACTATATAGCAACTCTAGATTACCATAAAGCCTGTTTTTGAGCTGAAAGGAGACCTTTAATCCAGATGAAAGACCAGCCTGCCTGTAACCGACCAATTCATCCCCATCTATCTGGCTGAGATTCAAACCTGCCAATATTGACCCTTGGAATCCTTTTTGTCCCTCGGCCGTATTTATTAAGCAGAATAAAAACAAAAAGAGGCTAACTGAGAGATATTTCATATTAATAATAACTGACATACGAAACAGGGGTTTATATTTGCCATCAGAAGAAGTGAAATGGCCTTGAAATACAACAAATCTACCCTAAAAAAACTTGAGGATGTCCTTACCTCATCTGAATTTACAGTCAGGTATGAGCGAGGACAATTCAAATCTGGATATTGTCTCCTTCGAGATAAAAAGATTGTCATAATCAACAAGTTTTATGACACAAAGGGCCGAATGGAAGCTATGATTGATCTTATTCAGCAAGTAGAGCTGAAAGAAGAGGAGCTAAAAGAAGAATCCAAACAAATTCTAAAGCTTATAGAGAAATCCTACGCAGAAGGTCTATCTTGACAAAAAATCAATCTTGAAAATTATATGTCTTGGCTCAGGTACCTCTCAAGGTGTACCAGTAATAGGGTGTCAGTGTTCTGTATGTACCTCTGACGACTCTAGAGACAAGCGATTAAGATCCTCTGTTTATATAGAAACAGAAGAAGCCAAGATACTCATTGACATAGGACCAGACTTTAGACAGCAGTTTCTACACAATGGGCTTGATGATATTGATGCAGTGTTGATTACACACGAGCACAACGACCACATTGCTGGCTTAGATGATATAAGGGCTATCAATTTTGCGCATCGCAAGTCCATCCCAGTTTACACCTCTAGGCGGGTAGCAGATTGTTTGAAAGCATATTATCCATATATATTTACTGATGATCTCTACCCTGGTGCACCACGTGTCAGTATCACCGTCATAGATGATAATCCATTCACTATAAATGGTCTTCCCATTTCTCCCATCAAGATTGATCACGGTCGACTAGAGATATATGGTTATAGAATAAGAGATTTTGCCTATTTGACAGATGCTAAAAATATTCCTGAGGACCAATACCCTCTACTCAAAGGGCTTAACACCCTAGTAATCAACGCATTAAGAAAGCAAGAGCATCATTCCCACTTTACATTACAAGAGGCCTTGTCTGAAATAGAGAAGATCCAACCTCGCCAAGCCTACTTGTCACACATCAGCCACCTAATGGGCTTAACTGCTGACTGGGAAGGGTTACTCCCCAAGACAGTATGGCCTTTTAATGACAATATGATATTGGACTTAGCCTAATCACTTGATTAGTAGCGAGTATTTCCGTTCTTTTAGAGTAGAAAAGTGCATATCCACTCAAAATCGTACATAATTAGTCTAGCTAGCCTACTCTTCCTGCTTATAGCAGAAGGTGGGTTCTGTCAGTTGGCCCCGCAAAACAGTCTCTATCTAATAGATCTCTATCAAGTCAACTCTGCATATGCAGGCTTAGACAATACGCTTTCTGTTAATCTCAATTATAGGGATCAATGGGGTGTTATAGAAGGCCATCCCCGACAATTCCTCATCAATGCACATCTACCAGTAATCATATGGGAAGGTGCTGTTGGAGCTTATATTAAAAGTGATCAACTAGGCAGCCTATCACTAACCTCAGCAGGCATTTCTTATAATCGCATCCTCAAAAGGGAATATGGTGTGTTGTCATTTGGTTCTTCCTTAGGTATAACACAGGCTGGGCTGGATGGTAGTCTCATCGTGACCCCTCAGGGTATTTACAGCTCAGGAACCATAGATCATCAAGATATCATACTTGGTACAGGGATAGATAGAAGCGTAAGATTGGACTATGATATGAGTTTATTTCTAGGTCATACAAATTTTGACCTAGGTATATCATTGCAAAATTTATTTCTCCCAAATCAGAATCTAGGCTCTACAGCTATTGATAATGGCAAGAATCTCAGGATACTTGGTAGGTATCCTATTAGGCTATTGGATATGATTCTCTATCCTAGCATATTACTTAAAACTAATTTTGTCTCATATCAAACAGACCTCTCATGTGTCGCTAAAAGTGGCAACGTTTTTGGAGGTTTAAGCTTACGGGGATTCAACGCTGAATCTTTAGACGCCATAGCTATAATTGCAGGTATAGAATTTAACAGAAATTACACCTTGTCTTATAGTTACGATGTTGGTTTGAGCCGGTTGGGTCGACTTGCAGGGGGGAGTCACGAGATTCACATCAACTACAATCTGAACAGATTGTTGGGGATAGGATTACCTCCCGAAATTATCTATAATCCACGTTATCTGTAATAGTTGGTAAAACTGTCGAGAATTGACATAATACCATTGATAATTAATGCGTTATATCATTGCTTTCTCTTTGAGAAGGCGGGCAATATAAAACCGAACTATGTTTTTGTAGTTTGGCAACAAAAGTTATTTTTACACACTTCGTTTTCGAAGTTTGAGTAATAATTTGGCAAAATCAGTTAATAAAGGCATGAAAAGACAATCATTGTTTTTAATGGGCTTGGTACTTCTCTTATTGAGTTCGTGTGGTACAGAGCAGACAGGTGAACTTGTAGGAGTACAAGATAGACCAGGATGGAATGGTATAAATCCTTTTGGGATGGTATATGTTCCTTCCGGCACACTCACAATAGGTCAGAGTGATCAGGATGTGTTCAGCACCTATACACAGCGACCTAAATCAATTTCAATTTCTGGATTCTTTATGGATGATACCGAAATCACCAATAATGAATATCGCCAGTATGTCCACTGGATCAGAGATTCTATTGCTCATACTATCTTAGGAGACTTCACAGAAGACGATTATGGTAATGAGAAAATAGACTGGGACTTCGAGCTCGATTATACTTTAGAAGATCTTGATGAGATGTTCTATGAAGGTGATATGAAGCTCTATGATTCTGAAAGAACAATGGATACCAAGCAATTCACTTATGAATACAAGTGGATAGATTGGAAAAAAGCGGCTTCTAGCCCAGATGTTGTTCGTTCTCAACTCCTTAACACTAGAAAAGTAGAGGCCTATCCTGACACATTGGTATGGATAAGAGACTTCTCATACTCTTATAATGAGCCATTTGCTAGAAACTACTTCTGGCACCCAGCCTTTGACGACTATCCTGTAGTAGGTGTGGACTGGCAGCAGGCTAAGGCATTCTGTCACTGGAGGACTCATATCAGAAATGCATTCAAAGGCGACGAAGAGCCTAACACAGAAGAATACAGACTACCTACTGAAACTGAGTGGGAATGGGCTGCTAGAGGCGGTCGTGAGATCGCACCATATCCTTGGGGTGGATACTATATCAGAAATGCTAAAGGTTGTCTATTGGCCAACTTTAAGCCTGGTAGAGGTAACTATCCAGAAGATGGTGGTTTTTACACTGTAAAAGCTGATGCATACTTCCCTAATGACTACGGTCTTTACAATATGTCTGGAAACGTATCAGAGTGGACTGAAACAGCTTACCACCCTAACGCATATCATCACACACATGATCTAAACCCAGACATCAAGTATGATGCTAAAGATGATGACCCAGAATCTGCAAAGAGAAAGGTTATCAGAGGTGGATCATGGAAAGATATTTCTTACTACTGCCAGACTGGTACTAGAAACTGGGAATATCAAGACACCACGAAGTCTTATGTAGGCTTCAGATGTGCCCTTACTTTCTTGGGAAGATCAATCAATGATTTCTAGTTAGAAATCACCTAATTTGAACATATTTAATACACTAATAATCAGTTAATTACTAACTTTTAAAATCTAACTAATGGCTTTTCACAAATCAAAAGGATTTAAGTATTTAAAGAATTTTATCATTGGAGTTGGTGCAGCGGTTGTAATGGTCGGTGCCCTTGCAAAAATCTTAAGTCACCCAGCTGGAAACACACTAATTACAGCGGGTCTACTTACGGAAGCATTCTTATTCCTTATGTTAGGAGTGTTACCTCCAGAAAAAGATTACTACTGGGAAAAATTATACCCAGGTCTAGATAATTATAGCTCACAATTGACTCCCTTATCTGCAGGTGGTGGCGGTGGTGTAAGACCTCTTGATGCTGATGCTGTAGAAAGCAGATTGGGCGGAATGTTGACAGAACTACAAGGTATGTCATCTAGCTTAGGAAGCCTTAAAGCACTCCAAGAAGTTGATTTCACTGAAACTAAAGGTCAAATCGAGCAAATGGGTAATTTCTACAACAAGATGAACGAGGCTATGGAGTCTATGGCTAGCACAGTAGATACACTCAACCAAGCTAATGAAGACGTACAAGCTTACAAAACAAATATGTCATCACTGAACGCAAACTTGAACTCTCTTAACGGAGTATATGGAAACGTTCTAGGAGCTTTTAGACAACCATCTTAAAGATTAATCAAATAACGATTAATTGAAAATTACCTAACTAAGTAAAAAAAGATATATGTCTATTCCTAAGGAACCCCGACAACTGATGATTAACATCATGTATTTGGTTCTTACTGCCCTACTAGCACTCAACGTCTCGGCAGAAGTATTTAATGCATTCAAGATAGTTGACAAGGGTCTTATAAAATCAAACAAAGCCTTGGACCAATCCAACGAAGGAATGATCGAGGGTATAAAAGATGCTGCTAAAACAAAAGCATCTTTAGCGACTTACGCAGAAAGGATAAGTCCAATAAGAAGTGAATCTAAAAAGCTCACTGACTACCTACAAGGTATAGTCGATGAGATGATAGAAGATAAAGATGATGAAGGAAATGTAACTGGTGGATACATTGAAGATCCTACCACTGGCCTTCAAAAGCTTAAGAAAGAGAAGGATTACGGAGTTACAACAAGAATACTTGTTATGGATCCACAAGGTAATCCTGGAAAAGGTGAGGAGATTAAATCTAAACTATTGGAGTTTAGAGACAGTATGCTTAAGTATGTTGACAAAGAAGATCAATCAGCGTTTACAAGAGAAATAGCTGTGCAGATCGATGACGAGACATGGAAGCAAAAGGACAAAGCGTCTTGGTCTCATATGAACTTTGATCATATGCCACTACAAGCGGTTATTCCTATATTCAGTAAGTACATCAATGATGTAAAGGCAACTGAATCAGCTGCTCTTAACTACCTAGCTGGTAAAGTAGGATCAGGTGGTGCGACTGTTGTACTAGATAAGTACCAAGTTGTTTCTGCTCCTAAGAAATCATACATCATTAAAGGTGAGAAGTATGAAGCAGATTTATTCTTGAGTGCATCTGCAGGTGGTGATTCTAATACAGGAATCAGAATCTCTGTTAACGGTAAGAACTTACCACTTAACAGTGATGGCCAGGCGAGCTACTCTACTGTTGCTAACTCTAACGGAGAAAAGTCTTACAAGGCGACTGCATCTCTTACTGATCCAGTAACTGGAGAGACAAAGAGTTTCACTAAAACTTTCTCTTACGAAGTTGGTGAAAGATCAGTAGCTGTATCAGCTTCTAAGATGAATGTATTCTATATCGGTGTTGACAACCCTATCGAGGTATCAGCAGCTGGTGTGGCTTCTTCTGATGTAAAGGTATCAATGAGTGGTGCTGGAGGCGGTAAGGTTAAGCCAGATGGTAAAGGTGGATATACTGTAAATGTTACTTCTCCTACCAAAAATGGTGAGTTTGCTAACATTAACGTTACAGCGCCAGGCCTTCAAGACAAGA
>CALBWK010000072.1 GCA_937969415.1 uncultured Saprospiraceae bacterium
ATTCCTATTGACGAATAATCTAAAGCTCCGCTTTTCAGCTTTGGTTAAGCAGTTGATTAATGACACTAACTTATCTGAGGAATGTTTGGGCATCTAGACATTATACATGGCTAATATAAATGAAACAAGACGCTATCTCTATAGGTAAGGAAGACATCTTTTGCACTATATCTTACGCTAATTGTGAACTTGACAGCGTAATTAAGCGTCTCATAAATCCTTGATAATCAATGAGATAAATTCATAAATCCAAATTTGGACTTTGTAAGTCTTTTTAAACTTGGTTTGTCGTAAAATGGCAACCCCTCTACTTTTAGCGGGTATATGACTAAGAAGATTCACATATTCGACACAACCCTAAGAGACGGGGAGCAAGTACCCGGCTGCAAGCTCAACCACACAGAAAAGCTCAAAGTAGCTAAATCTCTTGAAGCACTGGGTGTAGATGTTATAGAAGCAGGGTTTCCAATCTCAAGTCCAGGAGACTTTCAGGCAGTAGATATGATCTGCCGTGAAATCAAGGAACCGACCATCTGTGCCTTGTCACGTGCGGTAGAGCAAGACATCAAAACTGCTGCACAATCATTAGCACACGCCAAGAGACCTCGTATACATACAGGAATAGGCACTTCTGCCCAACATATCAAATACAAATTCAATTCTACTCCGGAAAAGATTATCGAAAGGGCCATAGCGGCTGTTAAGTATGCAAAATCTTATGTAGAAGATGTTGAATTTTATGCAGAGGATGCCGGACGTACGGACAATGTCTATCTAGCTAAAGTTGTGGAGGCTGTGATCAAAGCAGGCGCAACTGTAATCAACATTCCAGATACGACTGGATACTGCCTTCCGCACGAGTACGGACAGAAGATAAAGTTCCTTAAGGAAAATGTAGCCGGCATAGACAAGGTTATAATTTCTGCTCATTGCCACAATGACCTAGGGCTAGCAACAGCCAACTCTATTATAGGTGTAGAAAATGGTATCACACAAATAGAATGTACACTCAATGGCATCGGAGAACGAGCTGGTAATACTTCCTTAGAAGAAGTGGTTATGATCCTTAAGCAACGTTTTGCTGATAGGTATTATACCTCAGTCAATACACGCTTGCTTAATCCTGTCAGTCAGTTGGTATCAGAAAGTATGTGTATGCCTGTCCAGGCCAACAAGGCCATCGTTGGTGTCAATGCCTTTGCTCATTCTTCTGGCATCCATCAAGACGGTGTTATTAAGTCTAGAGAAAATTACGAAATAATAGATCCCGCGGATGTTGGTGTAGATAAATCTTGTATCGTATTGACCGCAAGGAGTGGGCGAGCTGCTTTAGCATACAGAGCTAAAGAAATAGGATTTGAATTGGCTAAAGACGAATTGGACGTGGCTTACCAGCATTTTATTGATCTAGCAGATACCAAAAAAGAAGTTGGGTCGGAGGACTTGCAGATTATGCTTAATGAAGTATTCCAAAATGTTTAAAAAAGCACAAACACTTTTCGATAAAATCTGGTCTAGTCATATAGTCAAAGACATACCAGGGGGCAGGCAAGTTATCTACATAGATAATCATTTTATACATGAGGTCACTTCCCCTCAAGCTTTTGCCGGAATGAAAAAACGTGGCATAGATGTCTTCAGAAAACATCAGACGCTTGCTACAGCTGACCATAATGTACCGACTAAGGATCAACACCTCCCTATCAAAGAAGCATTGTCAAAAAAGCAGGTAGACACCTTGGTGCAAAACTGCAAAGACTTTGAAGTAGAGCTGTATGGATTGGGTCACCAGAGACAAGGCATCGTACATGTTATCGGTCCAGAGTTGGGCATTACACAACCAGGAAAGACAATTGTTTGTGGGGACAGCCATACCTCTACGCATGGGGCCTTTGGCAATATCGCTTTCGGTATCGGTACAAGCCAAGTCGAGCAAGTACTTTCTACCCAATGTCTCATACTCAGTAAACCCAAAAGAATGCGGATTACTGTCAATGGTCAATTGCAAAAAGGCGTGACGGCCAAGGACATCATCCTTTACCTCAATGCCCAACTAACTGTTGGTGGTTGCACAGGATACTTTGTAGAATATGCCGGATCGGCCATTACTTCTTTATCTATGGAAGGACGGATGACCATCTGCAATATGAGTATAGAGATGGGCGCAAGAGGTGGCATGATAGCACCTGACGAAAAGACAATCGATTACTTAAGAGGAAAGCCGGCCGTACCAACAGGAGAGCAGTTTGAAAAATTAGTTAATCACTGGAAAAAGTTTTATACAGATGCTGATGCGGTATTTGACAAAGATGTCTCCTTCAATGCTGAAGACATAGCCCCTATGGTCACTTACGGTACTAATCCAGGTATGGGCATGAGCATCTCCGATCTTATTCCAAATGGGGAGTCAGAATCTTTTGCCGAGTCCTTGAAGTATATGGACTACAAATCTGGTGAGAGTCTAGAAGGGAAAGCCATCCAACATGTATTTATAGGCAGTTGTACCAATTCTAGAATAGAAGATCTCAGATTAGTGGCAAATTTTGTCAAGGGCAAAACAAAATCCCAGTCAGTCAATGTGCTTATCGTTCCCGGATCCAAGCAGGTAGAAGCACAAGCGAAGGCAGAAGGTCTAGATAAAATATTTGAAGCGGCGGGATTCGAGTTACGCCAGCCAGGCTGCTCTGCTTGCCTAGGTATGAATGAAGACAAAGTACCTGCAGGAGAGTATTGCATTTCTACTTCTAATAGAAATTTTGAAGGTAGGCAAGGACCTGGAGCAAGAACCATATTGGCAAGTCCATTAATGGCTGCAGCAGCTGCAATAGAAGGTAAAATAGTAGACATCAGAAAATACCTCAACTAATGGAGAAAGTAATTAATCTCACATCCTCAGCAGTACCGCTTCCGATGGAAGACATCGATACGGATCAGATAATTCCAGCAAGATTTCTCAAGGGTATCTCGAAAGATGGTTTTGGGAAAAATCTTTTTCGAGACTGGAGATATACCAAAGGAGAAGAGAAAGCCAAGAATTTTGTGCTGAACAACCCTACCTATTCTGGTCAAATCTTAGTTGCAGGCAGAAATTTTGGTTGTGGCTCTAGCAGAGAACATGCCGCCTGGGCTCTAGCAGATTATGGATTTAAGGTTGTCGTGTCTAGTTTCTTCGCGGATATATTCAAAGAGAATGCCCTCAACAACGGTATACTTCCGATCACAGTTTCTCACGATCAATTAGCTGCAATATTTTCTCAGATAGAAAAAGATCCTCATTCCCAATTTTCTGTCGATCTACCTAATCAAAGTTTCTATAATGATCAAGGCCTTCATATTTCATTTGAAGTAGACGCTTATAAAAAAGAATGTCTTTTGAATGGGTATGATGATATAGATTACTTGCTCAATCTGAAAGAAGACATTATTGCTTACGAGAAAAAACAACTGGTCTAATGGAAAAGTCAATTGCCATATTAAAAGGTGATGGGATAGGCCCAGAAATTGTTACACAAGCCATAAAAGTCTTAGATGCCATCGCCGACAGGTTTGGGCATAATTTTATCTACCAAGAAGCACTTATGGGTGGTGTTGCCATAGATAAGACTGGAGTTCCTTTACCTCAGGAAACTATAGATGTCTGCAAAGAAGCCGATGCCATACTGCTCGGCGCTATAGGCGACCCGAAATTTGATAATGACCCAGATGCTACAGTAAGACCCGAACAAGGCTTACTGCAAATAAGAAAAGCCTTAGAGTTATTTACCAATGTACGACCTGTCAAACTTTATCCAGCACTTGAAAACCTGTCACCACTTAAGAAAGAAAGACTGGTCGGTGTAGACTTAGTAATATATAGAGAGCTAACAGGAGGCATTTATTTTGGTGAAAAAACTAAGACTCTTGACTCTGCATCTGACTTATGTTATTACCATAAAGACGAAATAGAAAGAATAGCCAGATTGGCCTTTGATGAAGCAACAAGGAGACAATACAAGCTGTGTCTTGTAGACAAGGCCAATGTGCTAGAGAGTTCTAGATTGTGGAGAAAAGTTGTCCAAGAAATGTCAGCACATTATCCAGAGGTAGAAGTCAGTTACTTGTTTGTGGATAATGCAGCAATGCAACTTATTCTTAAGCCGAGTCAATTTGATGTCATCTTGACCTCTAATATGTTTGGTGACATTCTTTCTGATGCTGCCAGTGTACTTGGTGGATCTATAGGGCTTTTACCCTCTGCTTCCTTTGGACAGTCTCATAAGCTCTACGAACCTGTACACGGTTCTTACCCACAAGCTAAAGGAAAAAACATCGCCAACCCAATGGCTACAATATTATCTGCAGCTATGATGCTTAGAGATTTCGGAATGGAAGAAGAAGCTAAAGCGGTGGAAGACGCAATAGAAAACTGTATAAATCTAGGTATCACAACAGAAGACTTAAACAATGATGCTGCCAATAGTTGCACCGAAGTGGGTCTGGCACTTTGCAATTTAATAGGAGGTCAGAGTCTACACTCCACCATCAGAAACTTATAGCAAGACAGACTTCAGACTTGACCAGAGAGCGGTACTTAATTCTATAAAATATAACAGAGCCATTCTCCTTTAGTTTGGCTCATTCTTTTTGCCCAAAATAACAAGATAAGTAAGTAGAAAATCCTATGGAATTAAATAAGTATAGTAAGCATGTCACCTCTGACCCGACACAGCCTGCAGCACAAGCGATGCTGCATGCCATCGGCTTAAGTCCATCTGATCTTAAAAAACCTCAAGTTGGCATCGTGAGTACCGGCTGGGAAGGCAACCCTTGCAATATGCACCTCAATGGGTTGGCCACCTCCATTAAAGAAAGCATCAACAAGCAAAGACTCATTGGACTTATCTTTCATACTATAGGTGTCAGTGACGGCATCTCTATGGGTACGAGCGGAATGAATTACTCTCTTGTCTCTAGAGACATCATTGCCGACAGTATCGAGACAGTCATGTCTGCACAGTGGTACGACAGTATGGTAGCAGTCGTCGGTTGTGATAAAAATATGCCAGGAGCTATAATAGCTATGGGCCGATTGAACAGGCCATCTATCTTAGTTTATGGAGGAACAATCAGTCCGGGTTGTGTTGCTAATAAGAAGCTAGATATAGTTTCTGCTTTTGAAGCCTTAGGTCAAAAAGTTGCTGGAGATATTACAGAGAAAGAATTTAAAGCCGTCGTCAGAAATGCTTGTCCAGGGCCAGGTGCCTGTGGGGGCATGTATACCGCTAACACGATGGCGTCTGCGATAGAGGCGCTTGGCATGAGCCTACCCTATAGCTCTTCTAATCCTGCCACGAGTTCTAACAAGCAAGCAGAATTGCAAGATGTCGGTAAGGCCATGATGCAACTTATGAAGAAGGACATCAAGCCAAGAGACATTATGACGAAAAAAGCCTTTGAAAATGCTATTCGCTTAATCATTGTCTTAGGTGGATCGACTAACGGTGTGATGCATCTAATAGCTATGGCAAGATCAGTAGGTGTCAATATCAGCTTAAAAGACTTTACAAGACTTGGGAAAGTAACGCCTTTCCTAGCAGACCTCAAACCCAGCGGACAATACGTTATGGAAGACTTGCACAAGGTCGGAGGTATCCCAGCAGTCATGAAGATGATGCTCAAAGAAGGCTACTTGCACGGAGACTGTATGACGGTTACCGGTAAGACTGTTGCTCAAAATCTCTCTAAGGTTAAAGATTTAAAGCAAGGCCAAAAAGTGATTCACTCATTTAAGAATCCAGTTAAAGAGACCAGTCATCTTAACATCCTTTATGGTAATCTAGCCGCCGAGGGATCAGTAGCAAAAATTACCGGTAAGGAAGGACTATATTTTTCAGGAAAAGCAAAAGTATATAACTCAGAAGCAGCTGCCAATAAAGCTATACAAGCTAATAAAATAAAGAAAGGAGAAGTCATTGTCATCAGATACGTCGGACCCAAAGGAGGACCCGGTATGCCCGAAATGCTGAAGCCGACTTCACTCGTTATGGGAGCAGGCTTAGGCCAGGATGTTGCCTTAATTACAGATGGTAGATTTTCTGGCGGCACACATGGTTTTGTTGTTGGGCATATTACACCAGAGGCTTTTGAGGGGGGTCTATTGGCTATAGTCAAGAATGGAGATCTTATTACGATAGATGCGAAGAAAAACAAGCTTGATCTTAAAATTAGCCCAAAAGAGATGGCAGCTAGATTCAAGAAAATGAAACATCCCAATCAGAAAGTTACAGGCATTCTTAAAAAATACAGACACACAGTCTCTACAGCTAGCGAAGGTTGTGTGACTGATGAATTCTAAAGTGCATTGAAATTTTGAAGATAATGACAACGAAAGTTAGAGGTAAAAAAACTGTCCAAAAGGCTACTAAGCCTAAAAGAACAAAAGAGATCTCTGGAGCAGAAGCCGTTCTGAAGTGCTTAGTTAAAGAAGGAGTCAATTTGATCTATGGCTATCCTGGTGGCGCTATTATGCCGATCTATGATGCCTTGTACCATTACCAAAAAAAGATCAAGCATGTACTGACAAGACATGAGCAAGGAGCTATCCATGCAGCAGAAGGCTATGCTAGAGCAACTAGAAAGACTGGTGTTTGTTTTGCCACATCTGGACCTGGCGCGACTAATTTATTTACTGGACTGGGAGATGCGTTGATGGATTCTACACCGCTCGTATGCGTCACTGGGCAAGTGTATAGTAACTTATTAGGTTCTGATGCTTTTCAAGAGATAGATGTTATAGGCTGCACCACTTCCATTACAAAATGGAACTATCAAATCACCGATGTCAATGAAATTCCAGAAATAATGGCAAAGGCATTTTACATTGCCAATACTGGAAGGCCAGGACCTGTGCTTATCGATATCACTAAAGATGCTCAGATAGCAACCCTAGATTTCAAGTATAAGAAGACAACAAAGATTAGATCCTATTACCCTAGACCTAAACTAGAAACAAAAAGTATTACTGAGGCCGCCAAGCTTATCAACAAGGCCAAGAAACCATTAATCTTAGCGGGTCACGGCATACAGATTTCAGAAGCACATTCCGAGTTCAAAAAATTTGTAGAGAAATCCGGAATCCCTGTAGCAGCTACGATACATGGCTTGTCCATCCTTGACAATAGTCATCCGCTATACGTCGGCATGTTAGGTATGCACGGCAACTATGGACCCAATGTCAAGACAAACGAATGTGATCTTCTTATCGCTATCGGGATGCGCTTTGATGATAGAGTTACTGGAGACCTGAGTCGCTACGCCAAACAGGCAAAAAAAATACATATAGAAATTGATCCATCAGAGATTAATAAAAATGTACAAGTGGAGGTCCCCATCCTAGCTGACGCCAAAGAGGCCATACTGGCACTCCACAAAAAAGTAAAGAAAAAAAACTACCCCTCTTGGTTGAAAGAGTTTAAGGCTTGTGACAAAAAAGAAAAGCAAAAGGTCATCTCTAAAGATTTAGCTAGACTTACAAAAGGCCCTATCAAAATGTCGCAAGCCATCAAAGAAACTTCTGACCAAACAAGCGGGAAAGCCATCGTCGTTACCGATGTCGGTCAGCATCAGATGTTAACCGCAAGATATTATGACTACAGCGATCGTAACTTATGGATATCTTCTGGAGGGGCAGGCACTATGGGATTTGGACTTCCGGCGGCCATAGGTGCTAAGATGGGTCGACCAGAAAAGGAAGTGATCTGTGTCTGTGGTGATGGCGGATTCCAAATGACTCTCCAAGAGCTCGGGGTCTGCAGCCAGTATGGTGTCCATGTCAAAATTCTCTTGTTGGACAACAATTACCTCGGGATGGTCAGGCAGTGGCAAGAACTATTTTTTGACAGGAGATACTCTTTTGTAGAATTAGAGAATCCTGATTTTGTCAAAGTCGCCGAAGGTTTTGGAGTTGCAGGACATACCGTCAGCGATGCCGCAGAACTTAAGAAATCTATAAAGACTATGTTGGACTATGATGGACCGTACCTACTCCACGTCAACTGCATCAAAGAAGAAAATGTATTCCCTATGATTAGTACAGGCAAGGCTGTTCACGAAATTGTATTAGAATAAAAGAGAATGGAAAAAGAATTTACATTAACAGTATTCACTGAAAATAAGACAGGTGTCTTAAGCAGAGTCGTTGGCATCATTACGCGTAGACACATTAACATCGAAAGCCTTTCTGCTTCGAAGTCTGCCCTGCCTGGCATCCATAAAATCATTGTTGTTATCAAAGTGACAGAAACACTTGTCAAGAAAGTCGTTGCTCAGATTGACAAACAAATTGATGTGCTCAAGGCCTTTCATTATGACGACTCGGACCTTGTCCAACAAGAAATTGCTCTATACAAAGTCCCGACATCGGCCTTCTATGAAGGCGACACAGTAGAATCTCTTGTCAGAAAGTATGATGCGAAAATTTTAAGAATAGAGGAAGAGTACATTGTCATACAAAAAACAGGATATACTTCTGAGACAGAAGCTCTTCTAGAAGACTTACAAAATATAGGCATCTATGAGTTTGTCAGATCAGGCAGAGTTGTCATTGTAAAACCAATGGAAAGACTCAATACTTACTTGAAAGGTGTAGAAGCCTAAGGAAATTGCATATACTTAAAAGGAAACAATAATTACTAATAAATACAATTCAACACACAACAGTTAACTAGATAAATAATGGCAAAAATTAATTTTGGAGGCGTAGAAGAAAACGTCGTTACTAGAGAGGAATTCTCATTAGCTAAAGCACAAGAGACACTTAAGGACGAAACGATAGCCATCATTGGTTATGGCGTACAAGGGCCGGGGCAAGCGCTCAACCTAAAAGATAACGGATTTAAAGTTATCATTGGGCAGAGGTCACCATCACCTTCTTATGACAAAGCCATTGCGGATGGATTTGTTCCAGGAGAAACTTTATTCTCCATAGAAGAAGCTTGTGACAAGGCGACGATCATTCAGTATCTTTTGTCAGATGCAGCGCAGATTGCGGTATGGCCTACAATTAAACCCTTCTTGACTAAGGGGAAAGCACTTTATTTTTCTCATGGATTTGGCATTACCTACAAAGAGCGGACGGGAATTATTCCTCCAGACGATATTGATGTTATCCTAGCAGCACCTAAGGGGTCAGGCACAAGTTTGAGAAGATTATTTCTTGCAGGCAAAGGGCTGAATTCAAGTTACGCCATTTTTCAAGATGCTACGGGCAGAGCCAAGGAAAGAGTTGTCGCATTGGGCATCGGTATCGGGTCCGGGTATTTGTTTGAGACAACATTTAAGAGAGAAGTCTATTCTGATCTTACTGGAGAAAGAGGTACGCTGATGGGTGCCATCCAAGGCTTATTTGCAGCACAGTACAATTTATTGAGAGAAAGAGGGCACTCTCCTTCTGAGGCTTTTAATGAGACGGTAGAGGAGGCAACGGAGTCCCTATATCCGCTTATTGCTGAAAATGGCATGGACTGGATGTATGCCAACTGTTCGACGACGGCACAAAGAGGTGCTCTCGATTGGTGGAAGAAATTTAGAGATGCTACTGCACCCGTATTTGCCGAGTTGTATGATAGTGTCGCCGCAGGCCACGAAGCCCAGCTATCTATAGACAGCAACGGTCAGTCTGACTACAGAGAGAAGTTACAAGAAGAATTAGATGAATTAAAGAATTCCGAAATGTGGACAGCAGGAAGAGCGGTAAGGGCATTGAGACCGAAACATGATGGAGCCTCTACTTACTCTGCAACGATAGGAGGAAATACAGAGTCTAAAGTCTAGTCAACCAGCTTAACCAATTATTAGGGGTTGAGATAATCATACTTAAATGCAACAAGTAGATACTTCAAAATTGATTTCTGTCTCTAAGATACAAGAGGCTAAGGCAAGACTGGCAGAACTAGTCACAAAGACGCCTTTTCTGAAGAATCACAATTTGTCAGATAAATTTGATTGTAATATTTTTCTTAAACGTGAGGACATGCAAATTGTCCGCTCGTTTAAGATTCGTGGTGCTTACAACAAAATGAGTGGTCTTAGCGAGGCAGAAAGAGCCAAAGGAATCGTTTGCGCTAGCGCTGGCAATCATGCACAAGGCGTTGCTTTTGCTTGTGCTCATTTAGGCATCAAAGGCAAAATATTTATGCCTCATCCGACACCTAACCAAAAGATAACCAAGGTTAGAAAATTTGGGAAAGAATGGGTGGACATCATTCTAGAAGGGGACACTTATGATGATGCCTACAAAGCAGCACTGAAGGACCAGAAAGAAAACCAAACCACTTTTGTTCATCCATTTAATGATGCAGAAGTGATAGCAGGGCAAGGCACAATAGCATCTGAGATACTGGACCAAACTGATGTGCCTCTGGATTATATACTTGTTGCTGTAGGCGGGGGTGGCTTAATGTCAGGTGTAGGATCTTATTTTAAAGTGCTCAGTCCACATACACAGGTTATAGCTGTAGAATCGTCTGGTGCGCCAGCTATGAAAACGTCTGTGGATAACAAAAAGGTAACGTCTCTTAATTCTATAGACACCTTTGCTGACGGCATTGCTGTCAAAGAGGTAGGCCAGTTGACTTTTGATATCTGCAAGGAAGTCGTAGACGACTTTCTTCTGGTACCTGAAGGTAAAATCTGCTCTACGATACTTTCCTTATACAATGAAGAAGCCATAGTTGTAGAACCTGCCGGCGCAGTCTCCATCGCGGCGCTTGATCAGATAGCTGGTGATATTAAGGGAAAAAACGTCGCTATCATCATTTGTGGTGGCAACAATGACATCGAGCGAACACAAGAGATAAAAGAACGGGCCTTACTTTATGAAGGGCGCAAGCATTATTTTATAGTCAAGTTTCCTCAGAGAGCCGGCGCTCTGAAAGATTTTCTAAATGTATTGGGGCCCAATGATGATATCACGCATTTTGAATACACTAAGAAGAATAATCGCGAAAATGGGCCAGCCTTAGTTGGGATTGAATTGGATTCTCCTGAGGATTTTCAACCGCTACTTAGTCAGATGGATGCGCAGAGAATAAACTATCAGCACATCAACAATAATCCGATGTTGTTTGAGATGTTGGTGTGATTACTCGTCAAGAACAATTGATATAAGAGCCATTTTTGATTTTTAATGCCTATTGGGCTATACCATATTGGAGGTCTAATACAGCATAAAGGTAAAAGTCTCTGTTGCTTAATTACACTCAAATGACGGGAAGAAACTGTCATAAGGCGCCATTCCTGATAAATACCAATATCTTGCATTGGTAGGATCATAGCCACTCTCGAGGTGCTCAGCAAATGACGCATCATCACAATTGAATACACACAATACAAACTCTACGAAATTTTCAATTCCTTGAGGAGAGTCAAAAACAATTCTCATCAGATAAGAACCTTCTGCAACACGAAGGCCATTTTGCCTTCCATCCCATCCATATTCTAAATCATTAGAAGGAAAATTGACTTTTGAGAAAACTACATTATCATCAGCATCTAAAATAGTCCAACTTCCAATTTGAAGATCAACATTGGTGTTGACAACAATGATATCAGTTCCCTGAGGATTTGCTTTGAGAACATAGGCTGTCGATTCGAATAATCGCAAATCTTGACCTAGAGAGTCTAGCCAGTCATCAGAGATAAGTCTACTAGAAAGCAAGTCACTATTAGTGCAATCTCTAGGGAAATCTAAATCAGACAATACTGTATCTGTTTCGTTACTACAGGAAAGAAAAATTAAAGCCATAAGAAGAAATAGAGATTTTTGCATTTCACCGATTTCAATTACAATATTGACATCTAGCCCTTGCGAGAGCCAGTACAATTCACCAACTTGCCTCCTAAAAAAAACGCTATGCAACTGACCTCATCGGCTTCTATACAAATCCAAAAACCTATAGAAGAAGTATACGAAGGCATCGTCAACCCAGAGATGATGACTAAGTATTTTATCTCAGAAAGCAATGGCCGCTTAGAAAGCGGTCAAGACCTTCTATGGAAATTCCCTGAATTTGATGAGCGCTTTCCGATTACAGAAGTTGTAGTTGAAGAGAATACTTCTATATTCTTTAAATGGGACCCAGACACGATAGTTTATATTAAACTAGAAGCGTTCAGCGAAAACAGCACAGTCGTTAAAATCACCGAGGGCGATAAAGATTATTCACCAGAGAACTTGGCTTGGCTTATCAGCAACACAGGTGGCTGGTCGAATTTTCTGGCCTGCCTCAAAGCCTACCTAGAATATGGTGTAGAATTGAGAAAGGGTGCTTATGATTTTATGAGAAAGTAAGTAGGTCGCACCCAACACTTTTTCTACCATATAATTAGTCAAACAGGAACAGACATTAATCAAGTTACTGTATATTGGCTCTTATAACATAGTCATATGAAATCACTGTACACTACACTTTCACTCTTATTCTTCAGTACCTGTATGTTGGCGCAGACCAATACAGGCATCATCAATGCCAACAACATCAGGACGATGATGCACTCTACGGGGCAACTGTTCTGGGACTTCAACAATGCTCAATTTCAAGTACCCTTCACAAACGCCAATAGTCCTGCTGCCATCTTTGCGGGAGGCCTATGGATGGGTGGACTAGCCCCTGATGGTGATATTAAATTGGCATCCACAACCTACGAAGCACGAACAGAGAGTGTCTATGAACCAGGCTTGAGAGATGCCACTGCCGACCTTAATAAGGTATGGAAAATCACAAGTGCAGAAGTCTTTGCACTTATAGAAGATGCTGCTGATGGGAGCATCGACAATCCTATTCCTGAGGACATCCTCGACTGGCCTGGCGCAGGC
>CALBWK010000073.1 GCA_937969415.1 uncultured Saprospiraceae bacterium
TCGAATACCACTCTATGGCTATACGATGATGTTTCCTATCGCCTCGGTAATGAAAATTATCATAGCCCAGCTACTGTATATCTTATTGAGTTCGTAATGAGTGTACAGTTTCTAATTTCTTGAAAATACATCCAGAAGAACTTATAAGAAGGCAGAACAGCTTCTTATCTTAAAGTCTGCTAACAATCGTGGCTGTTGACAAACTATTGATGATTTCTATATAATCTCAGACCATATGTGTATTTTAATTGTATGCAAGGGAAAAAGAGATACACGCCAATGATGTTTACTAAATCCTCAAAATAGTAGGTAGGCATTAATGCCTACCTACTATTAAAATTACAAATGATGAAAATCACAACATTTATAATCATACAAATTCTTCTTTGCTCTATATCTGTAGTTGGCCAATCTATTTCTTATTACAAAGGTGATAGTTATCCTATATCACACAATGTAGTCAATGCAATAGGTTCGAATGGACAAATAATTGGAAATAGGATATCATTAATTCAATTAGAATACCCTATAATCAACTCATTAAACATAACTGCATCGTATTGGGCGCATAAAACTTGGACTGAATTTAGTATTGACCATCCAGATACTTCATTATTTGGAAGAGCAGGATTTGGTCATGGTAGCACTAGAATAAAACAACGCAGATATGGACTGGGTATGCAATATGACATTCTTGATTTCTACAATGTCCTCAAAGTAAGGCTGATGGGTAGAGTAGAATATGAAAAAAGTTTTGGTGGTCGTTCATTATCAAATTCGTCAATAGTAAGAACACTAGAGCCTGATGACATCATAGATTACTTTCCTGCCATTGCAAGTATCCAAACTCATCCAGGAAGTCAGTTCTTACCTACAATAGGATTTGGTGTCAAGTTAAACCTACCTTGGCGATTATCCTTGAATGCTGATTACAATTGGACCTTTGGCCATCGAAGATCACAAACTATGTTCTTAGAATACTCATTTCAGGGTGAGCCACAACCTACAGCAGAATGGTTTTCAGATGGAACTATGCGTATTGTTATGGTAGGTGTTTCTTTGAGAATATTGGGAGAAAAAAATAATGTTTCGAAGACAATCAATGTGTTTAGGTAACTGATGCTAATCGACTATGAGAGAACAAGTTGTAGAGACGTTATACCGTGAGATAGAACCAGCTCTAGCAGCGATGGAGCCTCGGCGGGAAGAGGCACTTCGCAAAAACAATAATCTACAGATAGGATTAGCGGTGGCCATGGCTATCTTACTTGTCGTAGTTTTTATTTTTTTGCCTATCCCATTTCCAGCAAATATCGTAGTACTTTTTGTCTTGTTCGGCATAGGAATGAGTTTCAGAAATTACTACAAAAATCAATACCTCAATAAGTACAAAAAGGATTTGACGCAGATTCTACTAAGTCAATTTGGTATAGAAAGCACTCATGAACCTAGTCAACATATCTATTCTAAATATTTCAAACAAAGTGGTCTATTCTCGTATGCCAATACTTTCAGCGGCGATGACTTAATCAAAGGTCAAAAGGATGGAAATTTTTTCTTAGGCTCAGAACTTCGAGCCAAATACGTAAAACAAAGAAAAAAACGTACTTCAATAAACAGACTTATATTCAATGGATTCTACTTTTGTGGCCAGATCAAAAATGATACAGGTACTACAATTACCATTCACTCAATAGATTTCAAATATCAAAACTCAAGAAGACGTGGGCAGATTCCAGACTACGAATTCGAGAGCCTAAATGCTGATTTTGACAATAACTTCAGATTGGAATACACTGATTATGATCGCACTTCAAACATATTGACGCCAGAGTTTATGCAAAAGCTTTTGGATTTTAAAGCAGCGCATCATCTTCCATTTGTGATACGCATTGCTCGCAATCAAGTGTACATCGCCATCCAAGAGAAAAAAGAATTCTTTGACATAAGATTTAGCGAGAAAGCCAATTCTAAAAAGCATATAGAAGTACTAGCAGATGACTGTCAGTTTTTCTTTGATTTGGTTCAGCTCCTTGAGAGGCTGTAAACAAAAAAAATAGCCTACTCAATAAGATTATTAAGTAGGCTACTTCTGTTTTTTTTAGTTACATTATTCTAATAATATAAATCTACTAACCTTATCTGATCTACTACAAACTACTTTAGCATGGAAGACACCAGGTCCAAATGATGAAAGATCCATCTCATAAGAAGTCGCACCTTTTACATTCTTCTTCATCACTACTTTCCCATAACTGTCATAGATAATCAATTGTCCACTCTCTTCTGGTAGATTCTCTATAACTAGAGTCATATGCTCGTGAGCTGGATTAGGATAGAACTGGTAGCTGATTTGCAAGTTTTCCGTTGGTGTTTCTCCAGGCGCAAAGTTCTCAGCACATTCTGAAGGTATACCTGCAGACCAATCAGATCCCAAAATGCCATCTCCGTCATAATTAAGTGAGGCTCCTGTAGCAAATACTGTGGCAAATTCTCCTGTAGTCCATAGACCAGCTATCACTGCAATACCAGATCTAAAGTGACCAGTACTACCCCATTCTACGTAAGATCTTATAGAACTCGACTGACCAAAACTAGAATCTACATATAGAGCCATCTCTCCGTCAGCGCCATCAACACCTATCGTTCCATCAACATCAACCACAACCAATTCACCAGGCTCAAGCACATAATCTCCACAAGTTGTAGACAAATTACTTAGCTGTGCATACACCATATTCGAACACAAGAAGTAGCTACTGATATCGATATCAGCTGTTCCTATGTTAATTATTTCTACCTGATTGTTTTCGTATACCTCATTGATGACAGGTTGACTACAGTCCAACTTGTTAACTGTAATAGGAATCGCAGTTTCTACAAAGCAATCATCAGAAAGTGGATCACTAGTCACATTGTCACCAACAGTTGCTGTAAAGCTACCTGTGAAAGAGATACCGTAAATCCTACATATACCGAAACTACTGCCTTCAAAATCGAAAGTATCGCTAGTAGCTATTTGCGTGATAACATCATTTTCATCCGTGAGTACAAACTGATAATTCCCAGCGACAGAATTAGTACTGACTATCAAGCTATCCGGAACACCATCTGACACACAGAAATCTATAGTGTTGTCTACAACTGAAGGTGCAGAAATCACGCCTGCATCAACTTGATTTTTGATCAGAGTAATTGAATTTGACAATTCTGAACAGCCCAAAAGTTGATTGACATCAACGCCTGCAGTTAAGCCCAGAATCTCTTCACTCGAACTCAAATTAAATACCAAGCAGGTATCGCCTACAAAACTCTCCACTGTGATAGCGGTAGTCCCTCCATTGATGACTTCAGTAACAATACTATCTAAGCCAGTAACAACATAATTAAACTCATTACCGACGGCGCCAGTCAAAGTCATAAACAATTGATCAGGGAAGCCGCCTTCACCTATACATACTTCTTCCGTAAGACTCCCTGCAGCAGTGGTCAACATACCACCGTTGACAAAATCCTTGTTGACCGTTATAGAGTTAGACAATACAAACAAGCCATTACTCATTAAGTCATCTATATCCTCTCCGATTGTCAAACCAACTAAAGTGCTATCAAAACTTATATTATAAATTTCACAAGTCAATGAATCTTGGTCATCAAAAAAGAAAGGCGCACTTGAAGGAAGATCCAGTATAACACCATCTGTGTCTGTGATCACCCAAGCAAAGTCGAGTCCTAGCGTATCCGTCAATACAACTTCAACACTATCAAGACTTGTCATACTATTAAAACAAAGATCGACAGTAGTACTCCCATCCACTGTGGACAATACCCCACCGCTCACTGTTGCTTGTGTCACGTCAATCTGTATAGGTGTAGTGGTATCAAAACAACCATCGATATCAACAATATTAGCGCCTACCTCAATGCCACTGTAGCCAGCATTAGCAGAAAGGAATGTAACAAAATAAGTTCCCGTGCCGAAGGTATCGAAATCAATTACTGGTTGATCAGTCAACTGAACAATGACACCTTGATCGTCATAGACAACATAGAAAGTTGTATCACCTACGACAGTTCCGATTTGAGCAAAAACCACTTCGTCAGCTACACCATCTCCAGAAATAATAGTCGTGTTGCTATTGGTAGTAATAATGCCTGCAGAGACCATTTCTGCCGTCAATAAAATCGGATCAGACAGTCCAAATGAACCACCGAGATTACTTATGTTAGCAGGTACATTAAATCCAGTCAGCGTTGCATCATAGCCAATATGATAAAGTCTGAGAGAATCACCATTGACTTCTACACTGACCAAAGTTGTGTCTTGAAGAAACTGAACTGTATCCTGAATATTAATTATGTTACCAAATTTATTAGTAATAAAATAAGTAAAGTTGGTTCCGACTTGTCCATTAGCCACTACCTCAACAGAATCCATAGTAGTATTTCCTACACAGCGTACGTGTTCAGTTCCACCTCCAACTAGAGTAATTACACCACCAGAAGCCATCGTATTGGTAGCTTGTGCTTTGACTAAGGTAATCGGATTACTCAACTCAAAGCAGCCATCAAAATCAGCTGGACTATTACCATTCTGTAAGCCACTCAAGCCGAATGCATAAGCCACATTCCATAACTGGCAAGTACCAGGATTTAGATTCTCAAATGCAAATGGTGGCTCACCATTAGGAATAAATGTTATATTTCCTAAAGTATCTGTTACCAACCAATTAGACGTATCAGCAGTGACACCTGTGAAATTAACAAATACAGAATCTATAGGTGCGCTACCCAAGAAAAGTGAATCAACTGATCCACCACCAGGCAATGACAGCACACCAGCTAAAGCAGAATTTTTTGTAATCGCAATAGGCGCATCACTAAAATCAAATGATCCTGAAAGTGCACTGATATTATTACCAACCATTAATCCTGTAAGCGGTGACTCAAAACTTAAATGCCAAATCTCACATTGATCCAAGCTACTTGTATCCAACACAAAAGGTGGAGCCATCGGTAGATCAACTATATTCTGAAGTGTATCTGTTATCACCCAAGCACTATTCGCACCCATAGCTGATGTTACACTTGCGAAGATGGTATCGTTGACCATGTCCGTTTTACATATCGTAATATTGTTTCCTTGCGTGCTGGTGACTATTCCACCATTGAGCACAATAGCGGAAGTCTTCACAACCTCAATACTATTAGACAAGGCGAAACATCCTTCTAAAGCAGCCAATTCAGCACCAAGCACCAATCCATTAAAGCCAAAATCAAAACTGGCTTCATATATCTGGCAAGTACTGCTGACTTGAGGACCAAACGTAAATAAATTTTCTTCTTGAATAGACTGTATCAATCCATTCCCATCTATCAATAGATAAACAGATGTATCTGCAGTAATCGCACTTGAAGTCACCATCAAGCTATCTATCATATTGTCAGCGACTGTAATATTAATTGAAGTACCACCAGTGCTGAGTTCTATATTGTTTCCAAGTATTTCTGACTTATTTAAGGTGACTGCATTCGAAAGCGCAAAGGCTCCCGTCAAAGAATCTATATGACTGTTGAAGTTGAGATTGGATATACTATCATATACAATATGTCTAAACTCACATACGTCAGCAACCAAAGTATTAAGTGTAATCGGCAAGTTGTTTGGAACAGCAAATATAGTTCCTGAAGTATCAGATAGAATCCAAGCTTGATTAGCACCTACAGCTCCATTGAGTGCTAAATCAATAACTCCACCGTTAGCACCAATGCACACATCCAAAGTGTCTCCACCCGCAAGAGTAGAAATTGTACCCGCAATCAATGTGTCTCCAAGCAACTCTTCTTTGACTATAGAAACAACGTTAGATACATCAAAACAACCAGTAAGGTCCAAATTGAAATTATTTCCAACTTCAAGACCAGACAAGCCACTTGTTCCAAATACTACACTTCGTATCCTACATAAACCCGGATCTAGAGTGTCAGAAAAAACAAAAGTATTACTCAACTGTACATCTAGTATTGTATCAGTTCCTGTCGTTAATACGAATAAGGTAGAGTCACCAGAAGTATTGGTGTTGACTAATGTAAAAGTTTCGTCTATGCCATCATTCACCAATATGGTATCTGAAAACGCATTATTAGGAAGTACTAAAACACCGGCATCAAAGGCAATTTTCGTTACACTTACAAAGTTAGATAACTCAAAATTTCCTCCTAGACTATCAATAGATTCATTAAGAACCAATCCGGTTAAGGTAGAATCTGAACTAATGTGTACTATTTCACAAACTTGTGGACCACTTCCAGAAAAATCAAATGAAGCAGCATCAAAGATGCCGATAATATTGCCCGCAGAATTTACAACTGCAAAATCAGAATTATCTCCTTGCTCACCAGTCAAAACCAAATTAAGAGTCGGTGATAATCCACTGAGACATACCTCTGCAATATCCATAGAATCAGGAGTCATCAATGTACCACCCAGCAATACAAAAGGCGATTCTTCTTTAGTTACAGTAATCGAGTTAGATAAATCAAAGCACCCATCCAAAACAGAAACATTATTTCCAATTGCAAGTCCAGAAAGGCCTGTTGTATAACTTAAATTCCAAATCATACAAACACCAGGATTGGCATTTGTAAAGTCAAACGGCTCAGTCAAAGGCAAATCGAGAATCTCACCTAAAGTATCTGTAACCACCCATTGCATCGAATCTCCTTCAGCGCCATCTAGCACAACATCAACAATATCGGCCATCATATCACCAACAGTAATCGTAATCTCAGTGAGACTATCTACTGTCATCAAGTTACCTCCATCTGTTTCATCACGCAGAACAGTTATCGCATTAGATAAATCAAAATCTCCAGATAGTTGGTTAATAAATCCTCCAGCCATAAGGTTGGCAACTGGACCATTGAAGCTGATATGATTGACAAAACAAGTTCCCGCAAAGGTGTTGACAAAATTAAATGGAGGATTATCAAATTCCGCTAATATAAATCCTGTAGCATCACTTAAGATATAAGATGAGCTATCACCAACCGCACCGACCAGCAACACACTATCTAGTGTAGTCATTGTTGTATTCAGACAGATAGAAATAGTGTCTAATCCATCAGTAGTCATTAAGACACCTCCGTTGACGCCGGTCACAACACCAGTACGATTGACAACAATAGGATTAGATAAATCATAACAACCATCTAACATAGTCGCATCATCTCCTACCGCAATTGCCGAACCAAATGAAGAACTCAAATTCCAAATCAGGCAAGTCCCTGGAGGTGTTGTTTCAAATGTAAACGGTGAAGTCATATTTAAGTCCAATACAATTCCTGCTGCATCCGTAACTACCCATTGCGTGCTATCTCCAATGGCACCAGCCAAATTGACTTCTATAGAATCGATGATGCCGTCTCCAATAATAATATCAAAAGTATCCAAACCAGATGGCGTGGTCAAAACACCTCCGTCAACTGCTCTTCTATCTATAGTAACCGCATTGGATAAATCAAAATTACCGCTAAGCATTCCTATGTTTTGTCCGACCACTAAGCCCGTTAAGGTACTATCAGAACTGATATGCACTATTTCACAAATTCCTACAGGTGTACTTGGACTTACCATAATCGCAGCACCAACAAAGCCTGTACTGTCAATTACTTCTAAGATTAGGCCTGATGTATCTGTAACAGCGAAGTCAGAATTTTGTCCTTGTGCCATCACGAGTGTCGTCACGACAATAGAATCTTGACCTAAACAAACTTCAGAAATATTTGCACCAAGAAATCCACCTACTATTGATGGATTTGTTACACCTGTCCTAATGACCGTAATAGGATTTGACAAGTCATAACATCCATCAAGCATCGTCGCATCATCTCCCACTTCAATGGAAGATCCAAACGATGAACTTATATTCCATATCAGGCAAGTGCCCGGTGGAGTTGTCTCAAAAGTAAATGGCGGAGTCATAGCTAAGTCTAAAACTATCCCTGCCGCATCCGTAACAACCCATTGTGTGCTATCGCCGACTGCACCAGACAACTCTACATCAATCTCATCTACAAGGCCATCGCCAATTACAATATTAAAAGTATCTAAACCCGACGGGGTTGTTAAGACACCACCATCAACTGTTCTTCTGTCTATAGTTACAATATTAGAGAAGTCAAAATTACCACCTAGTGTATCTATGTCTTGTCCTACAACTAATCCAGTTAATGTATCAATAGAACTAATATGCACTATCTCGCAAATGCCTACTGGGGTATTTGCTGCTACACTGATTGTAGTTCCTGTAAAGGCAGTACCATCAATAATCTCTAAGATTAGTCCCGAGGTATCTGTAACAGCATAAGCAGAATCATCTCCTTGCGCTGACACTAGTGTCGCAGTGACCAAGGTATCCTGACCCAAACAAATGTCATTTATATCTATACTGAGTACCCCACCCGCCAATGCATTGGGTACAAAAGGGGTTTTAGTAACTGTAACAGGATTCGACAAAGCGAAGCATCCATCAATGTCTGCTACTAACTCTCCGATAGCCAGTCCAACTAGAGTCTCATTAAAAGTAAGATTCCATACCATACACACACCAGCAGTATCCATATCAAATACTAAAGGCAGCGTAGGGAATTCCAATATACGTCCTTGGTTATCCGTTATAATGACTACGGTGCTATCTCCTTGAGCGCCTGCAGACAAAAAATCTACAACGTCCTCAAGACCATCATTTACTATTACTTCTATAGAGGTTAGACTATCAGTAGTGGTTAATGTACCTCCTTGTACTGCTGTTCTTGTAACAACAATAGGATTAGATAAATTAAACTCTCCAGCTAACTGATTAATATTTCCGGTCAATCCACTTGTCAATGAATCATAGACTAAATGATAGACAACACATACTCCAACACCAGCAGCATCAAAATCGAATGAAGGTGACTGAGACGTCTCTAAAATTAATCCTGCCGCATCTGTAACGACAAAAATAGAAGAATCGCCACCTATAGGATTAGATTGAAAAATAACATCAACCGTTTGGGTAAGACTCATTAACCCTATACAGACATCTGCAGCGGTCAGACTATCTGTAGTAATAATTGTTCCCGCAAAAAGTGTATCGGCAACAACCGTCTCATCTTCTTTAACAACTTGTATCTGATTAGATAAATCGAAACAACCCGATAGGTCTGTAAGATTAAAATCTATATCTAGATTTTCAATTGCCCCACAATAACTTACATTCTGAATAAAGCAGACACCACTCTCTATAAAAGTGAAGGTGCTAGAATTTTGAATGCGTTGAATTACACCTGCGGCATTCGTTATTATAAAGGCATTATTTTCTCCTGTCGCACCATCAAGTCCTACCACTACCATAGCAGGGTCATTAGGATCGATAGTTACAGTTACACTTGAGTTACCGCTATCGAGAGAAAGCATACCACCTTCTACATCTTTTCGGATAACACTAACTGGCTCAGATAAATCAAAGCAAGCTAAATCAAGATTAGCAATGCTCGGAGCACCTGCATAAACGATAGGTGTTGTTGCATGAGACAAACTATATATTAAGCAAGTATCAGCAGGTGTGCCAGCAAAATCAAATGTTGAGGTTGTATTGGATTCCAACACATTTCCATCCGTATCTGTAACTAACCAAGTATTAAAGTTGCCTTGATTACCACTTACGGATAACGTCAAACTTGTATTGCCTACATCATTTAAGCAAATATCATAGCTCACGGGGCCATCTATCGAACCACCTACAACGACTTCACTAGTGAGTATCAGGGAATTAGAAACAGCAAGACAATCTGCTGATAGGTCAAACAGATTTGACCCAGGCATAAGATTAAGAATAGTTCCTTCATAAGATATATTAATTATCTCTACAGAAGACGGTAGCGTATTGTCCAATACAATATTCCCATCTGAATCAACTGAAGGCACCTGAAGAATTTCTCTATCTGCATCTACAATGACCCAGGCAAAAGATTCAGCGATAGCATCTACCAACGTCACTGGTACTCTTGTAAATTCAGCATCCATACACAAGACAATACTATCCTGACCATTAGAAGTTACCGTACCACCATCGACATTGAGTTTTGTTATGGTCAATGGATCTGATAGATCAAAACAGCCTACCAACTGCAACGCTGATTGACCAACTTCGAGACCAACAATCCCTGACTCGTAACTAATGTGCCATACATTACAAATGTCCTCCGCTATAGTACTAAAGTCATCTATAACTTCATCGCTTAATAATAAAATGTTCCCAGACGCATCCGTCACGATAAAAGAACTCAAAGGTCCTACCGCTCCGGTAAGCTGAATATCCAATCCCGCAGTAGCATTACCTAGTCCTGTCGCTCCATTACATAAGCTAGCTGATGTCTGTCCATTCATCATTGTCAAAACACCTCCATCCAAGACAGATGAAGTTGTTGAAATACTTATAGAATTAGACAAGACAAAACAGCCGTCAATCTCAGATAAACTTTGACCAACAATAAGTCCAGAAATGGTATTATCAAATGATAAAGCTGTCAATGAGAAATTACCACTATCGACTAATCCCAAATTGATATTTGGTGTATCAAAAACAAATATTATTTCATCACCTTCAGTTAACACATAGAGTACGTTACTTCCTCCATTACCCGTAAGATTGGCATTAAAAGCAAAATTATTCTGATTGGGGCAAACAACAAAAGTAGTTTGTCCACCTGGTGTCGTAAGTGTTCCACCTTGACCTACAAGGCTGTCATTTTTATTAACGACTACTGCATTAGATAATTCAAAGCATCCTTCTAAGTCAGCTATTAATGCATTTAGTTCTAGACCGCTCAAGCCATCCTCATAACTTATGTGTCTTATAAAACATTGTGTTTCTGTAAGAGAGCTTAAATCAACGGGCAATTGATCTTCGATGAGTAGAATATTGCCATTAAAATTAGTTACGATATAGTCGCTATTTTCTCCAGAAGCACCTTGCAAGTCCAATGACAAAGGTCCTGGCTCACCACAAAAATCTACTGTAGTTTCGCCATTGAGCGAGATTGATCCAGCTGATACACCTTCTGCATTTACATTGACAGTTATAGCATTGGATAAAGCTGTACAACCTGTGACATTTGCAATATTGCCCCCCGCACCCAAATTTCCAATAGGCCCAGCTGAAGAAACTGCAAACAATCTATAATTTCCTGTAGGTATACCTGCAAGGTCAATGCTGCTACTTGAATAGACCCTTTGTATAATATCTGCACTATTGACCAATGCATAATTGACAGCTAAGCCAACATTAGATCTCAAATCAACTAAGAAAGTGCTACTCGAATTGTTGATACAGAAATCAACTGAAGATACACCTGTATTCGTCAATAAATTTCCTCCTGCAACTTGTCGAATATTGACAACAATGGGGTTAGAAAGATCAAAGCACCCTTGCACGCTATTAAGTGATTGTCCTGCTACAATACCGCTAAATGCACCTACAAAAGACAAGTGGTGTATAAAGTACTGTGATCCAGATAATCCTTGAAGATTTATAGAAGGGGTATCAGATACTCTTGCAATGTTATTATTAGCATCTAAGGCTATCCAAGCAAATCCATCTCCTAACTGACCATTGACACTTAAGTCTACATTGAAAGGACCATTATCTAATGAGCAGAATTCTGTATTAGAATTTGTCGTTATAGTTCCAGCATTCAAACTTGTACATCCAGCTGATATTGATAAATTGTCTATATCCCAAGCGCGCATGCCAGCACCATTCCCGACCAGACAGTAAGGCAATATCTCAATCTGGAAAGTTGTGCTTTCCGAAACAGTTAAGCCTGGTATTCCATCTAAATCAAATACTTTGAAAGTCCAATCTAAAGTTGTGGCTATCTCTTCAGAAAGGTAAATCTCTTCTGATTCCGAAGTAATCCGTAATCTTAGTTTTGTTGGATAATTATTAGGTCCTGTTACGCCATTAATAAATTCGAAATTTGCAGGAGACATTGAGTGAAAACTTACATTGTCTAGCGCACCCAAGCCGTCTGGACCTGGCGCAACAACAACATTTACACGTATTGCCTCTTGTGCATTAGGCGTAAAATTGCAATTCTCATTTCCAGAAACACACATAGCTATTCCCCCCTGTACACCAGGAGCACATGAGTGACCATTGTTTTGTGGATTGATTCTGTAGAGACTAGGACTGATCATCGAGAGATCTGAACACTCAGCATTCTGGATCACCAGCGGTTGCATTTCTGAATAGTCAAAGCTAGCTAAGGCACCTAAGGCGTTACAGCTCTCAAAATCAAAATTAAGTGCCGGTCTTTCATTAAAAACTACAGGAGGATTATAACTATAACCTACTGTACTCATGACAGCCATTAACAAAATCAAAGTGGAAATAAAACGGATTTTCGGATACATACGAAATACTTAACAATGGATAAACAGACTAAATTATATTCTATAAAGGCGCTAACCCTCAGAGAATCAAGCGTATATAAGTAATTGCAAAGAACCTGACATATAAGAATTGCTTCTAATGTCACATTTACTATGCAACGATTTTATACTCTAAAGTGTGTTACTGAAGTTATCTTAGGCTCTCAGTGCGAGGCCAGCGATTTTTGGGAATCGGGGGTCAAAACAAGGCAAAAGTACATATAAATATCTTTTGTTCAAACATTTACATATATAATAATTGTTTAATATGTTATTCGTTCACCATCCACCTAATACAACCTGAAAATAGAGATGTTTAACCCATTCTCCTTTATACTCAAGATATTGCTGCTGGTCATTCTGCCTTTCATAGGCTTAATAAGGCTGTCTGTCTATTTTCATATTCAGCATAATCTCCTTCCGTGGGTCTGCATAGCCCTAGCGACCTTAATGACAATCGTACTGCTTTTTATATATCTAACCTTCCTTCACGCTTGGGTGACAGATTATGCCGGTAACACCAGATATACTGTAAAGAGAAGATTTGGTATTTCTTCTTTTGTTGTCTTGCTTTATGTGATCCATGGCATTTTCTATATCGGTGGTACCAATATCAAGTCCGAAGACATCAGGACAGAAATAAGAGAAGTCCATCCGATCCTTAGGCTCTCCGTATCTACACTAATTCATCTGGATAAGGAATTACTGATAACGGACTCTGCACGGCTTCCTGAAGACTACCAGAAAATGGGGCTACCTTCTAAGAATCAATCCCTGCATTATATCCAAAGCACAGGCTTTGCACACGCCATAGATATAAGAACTAAAAATAGGCCGGAGTGGAAAAACCAATTGGTCAGAGCTTACTTCATAGCAATGGGATTCAAAACCTTACGACACACTGGTACAGCAGACCATCTGCACATATCCTTAATGAGTCACACTTATCCCAGTGCACGATAAAGAACTAGTAAAGAATCAGTAGCCTAATAATATACCTCTATCAACTTCTCCACTCTGTTTTTGAAGTAGTCAAAATCGTTGTCCATTTTCATAAAAAAGAGCTCTCTAAACTGATATCCCTCTGAGCTAATGAGTACTGACCTCTTCTTAATTCTTTCTATCCAATCAGCAGAAAAATCGAAAAACTTGGCATTGTGACTTACTATAAATTGTGGGTAATCGTATCCGATAAATGTAGACTTAAATGCTGTGGAACCGTACTGAACCACATTGAGATAATTCCCAAAATCGTTGAGATAGATTTTTAATTCAGATCCATCTATTTTTTCTCCCTTGATATACTTCACACCATCTACACTCACTCTGCGCAAGTGTTGGATGAGATTGGCGATATCATTAATCAACAGCTCTATATATTGAGCATCTTTAAATGCTCGAATGGTAACAGAAAAAATAACCTGCTGATACAGATTGTTGAGCATATTAGAATTCCATACTTCCGTAACCTTATGACTATAGTAGTTATTGAGAATCTCGTCTCTAAACTCATTGGCTCTCTTCTCATAATCAGGATTAGAAGTAATCTCTAGTTGATGATCATCCCAGTGTAAGTGTCTCCATATAGACATCAAAAAATTAAAGATGTACTTATGACCAAAATAGTAGAATACCGGAAGCTCATTTGCAAGGTAAGACAGATCTATTTTACCCACTTGAGAGCCTGGACGTAAGGGTCTCATAAATTTCTGGAACTGATTGAGAAAGACGTCCATTGTCGTTTTCTCCTTATGGACGAAAGGGTGAAAGAATGAAATATACTTGTCACTTCTAAACATAGCATCTAGTGAAACATTAAAATGATCCGCTAGCTTAATGACCTCCTCGAGTGAGAGCGCTGTTTCTCCATTCATACGCTTATACGCAGCTCCTCTCTTGACGCCTAGTACATCCATCAGCTCGTGGTGAATGTTGTGCCCTTTCTGGTTCCTTTTGGCAATTATATCAAAGAACTTTCTCTGATAGTGAGGGCTAGATTGCTGGCTTTGTGAAAGGTCAATACTTGCAGTTGACATAGTTTCAATGTTTTATAATGATAAAATTAAGGGCTCAAATGGATCAGATTGTCTACAATATATGAACATTTAAATAGATTGTTTACAAAATGTAAACTAGCAGATTGGTCTTCTTGCTTACAAGCCCAATAAAGACTAGACATTATATAGCTTATAAGCTGTAATTTTGCCCTTTCAAAAGAACCCAGAGTTTACAATTCAATGCATTCACGCTTAAGGCTATACATATTCGGAATAATTACATCTTTAAGTCTCACTGCTACATTCGGCCAGGACTCAGAAGGTAATTTTGTTGTAGAAGGCCAACCGGCCCCACAGATTCATATCAAACAAACCGTGGATGAGATTATTCTTGATGGACAACTTGATGAAAACTCTTGGCAGAACAGCACCTCATCATCCAATTTTACACAATACTTCCCTACAGATTCCATTAAAGCTAACGGCGAAACCGAACTCTATTTCGCCTATGATGATGAGCATATCTATCTAGCCGCGAAATGCTACACCGCTGGCAATGACTTCCTTGTAGAATCCCTTAAGAGAGATTATGGTTTTGGATCCAACGACAACATCTCTTTTATGTTGGACACCTATAATGATAAGACCAATGCCTTTCTCTTTGGTATGAATCCCTATGGTGTAAGAAGAGAAGCGCTCATCTCTAATGGTGGAAAAAACAGAAATGCCTTTGACGCTTCATGGGATAATAAATGGGATGGTGCCTCTAAGACTTATGACAACTACTGGATTTGTGAATTAAAAATTCCATTTAAATCCATTCGTTATGCAAATGGAAATGGCAAGTGGCGATTCAATGCCTATCGAAATGATGCGCAGTGTGGTGAGATAAGTTGCTTTATTAATATTCCGAGAGAATATATCTTAATGGACCTACAGTACACTGCAGAGCTTGTATGGGAGGAGCCGCTAACCAAACCAGCCAAGAACATAAGTGTCATTCCGTTTGTTGCCGGTGGCATTCTTAGAAACTTTGAGGATGTAGATGAGACGAAACCTCAAACCAATATAGATTTTGGTGGAGATGCTAAAATTGGGATAGGTTCTAGTATGAATCTTGATCTAACTGTCAACCCTGATTTCTCTCAAGTAGAAGTGGATAGACAAGTAACCAACTTGGATCGCTTCGAAATTTTCTTTCCAGAGCGAAGACAATTCTTTTTAGAGAATGCAGACCTCTTTAACAGCTTTGGAGACAGGCGAGCCAATCCATTTTTCTCTAGACGGATAGGTATATCAGTCGACACAACTTCTGGAAACAATATTCAAAACAGAATATATGGAGGTGCTAGACTCACTGGAAAAATAAATGAAGACTTACGTGTAGGTCTCATCTCTATGCAGACAGCACCTCAGCAAGAAAATGATCTGCCAAGTTTTAACTATACCGTTATAGCTGCTGAACAAAAAGTGCAAGAGCGATCTAATATCGGTGCTATCCTAGTTAATAAACAAGCTATCAATGCAGGAGGCTTTGGAGAGACTGTAGACAATTATGATCGTGTAGCGGGATTAGAATATAGAATGAGATCCAAAGATAATTTTTGGACAGGAAAAGTCTCTTACCTAAAGGCACTGACACCAAATGAAAAGGAACATAAATTCAGCCATCTGGCTTCTATAGAATACAATAGCAATAAGTTCAGATTACAGTGGGAGCATCTCTTTGTCGGGGATGGCTTTGATGCTGAAGTAGGATTTGTGCCGAGGAGAGATGTATTTGTTATGAGACCACTAGCTTCCTATCGTCTGTTTCCCGAAAACGAAAAAGTAGCACAACAGACCTTCACATTGTCTTCGAATATTTTCTACAAGCTTGGAAAGGACGACAACGAAATCCTTCCTGATGCAGGCATAGAACAAACAGAATATAATCTAGGTTGGGATATTAGCTATTCCAATACTGCTAGATTCAATCTTCGCGTAGGCACTCAGCAATTTACCCTACTTGGCGACTTTGATCCGACTCGAATACAGGCAGATGGTATATTCATCGAAGCAGGAGAAAAGGTCAATAACTATGGCCTCTCTGCATCTTACAACTCCGACAGAAGAAAAAAATTCACATATAGAATTGCCCCAGAAGTACAATCATTTTATGATGGGTTAAGATTAAGTATGGGCGGTCTATTTTCTTATCGAGTCCAACCTTACGGCAGTATCGGTGTCAATTATAATTATAACTACATAGAGCTGGGCGGCAATTTTGAAACAGCTAATCTCTTTTTGATTGGTCCAAGAATAGACCTCACTTTTACTAAAAAGCTCTTCTGGACGACCTTCATTCAGTACAATAATCAAAGTGACAATCTGAATTTTAATTCGAGACTGCAGTGGAGGTTTGCGAAGGTATCTGATGTATTCCTAGTCTACACGGACAACTACAACACGGAGACATTCAGTCCCTTAGCAAGTAGAAATCGAGCACTAGTAGCCAAGGTAACTTACTGGTTAAATCTGTAGAATAGCGCCCATAACACTGCGCATCCTTCCAATCCTTCTTGCCTTCAACCTGGACACCTTCTTACCTAGACACACTATTACCTGGACACCTTCTGTCCTGACAAACACTCTTTTGCCTACTACCTGTCAATATTAATAAGACAACCTACCTTATTTGGAATCAACTTTGGATTATAAGGTGAGATAACAACTTACTAACCCCACCCTTATGAGCAACTATAACTCATAAAATTTACAATCCTATGAAATCAATCATCATTAGAGCGAGCCTAGCAGCTTTAATCTGCTTAGGCACACAAGGAATCTTTGCACAAAACAACCTCAGTATTACAGCAGATGTGACTGATTTGTCCTGCAACAGTTTTAATGGACCCAATGATGGATCCATAGACATCCAAGTTGAAGGCGGCACACCTCCTTATAATTATACTTGGACTGGACAAGGAGTAAACACAACAGCCCAAGATCAAAACAGTCTGAGCAATGGAACTTACAGCGTAGTTGTAAGGGATGCAAATGGATTCACTGAGGAAGCCAATTTTACTTTAGAAATGCCTGAGCAGTTGTTTATTTCTGCGACTTTATTAAGCCCAGAATGTAACTTCCTAAATGGAGACAGTAATGGGTCTATCGATATTACTGCGTCAGGTGGCACGGCTCCATATTCCCATCTATGGTCAGGACCTGACATCTGTCCAACTTGTGAGGACCAGACTGGTCTAGGTACCGGAACCTTTTGTATCACTTTAATTGATGCCAATAATTGTGAAGTGACTTCATGCTTTGAATTAACAGAGCCTGATGCTTTACAAATTGCCGAAATACTAACACATCCTTCTTGCAATGGAGCCAATGGCCCTCTTGATGGTTCTATTGATATTGTAGTCACTGGAGGAGCAGCACCTTATACTTATACGTGGACAGGCAGTGGTATTGATCAAACCACGCAAGATCAATCGGGATTAAGCTCAGGTACTTACTGTGTTACAGTTACGGACGCAAACGGTTGCGAAACATCTAAGTGCTACGACTTAACCGAGCCAAAAGTAATTTCGATCTTGGCAGACGTTACTCAACCCAGTTGTGCCTCTAATGGTGATATAAATATAAATGTAACTGGAGGTACTCCACCTTTTACCTACATATGGTCGAATGGATTTACAGGAAGTTCTAATACTAATCTTAATCCAGGCACTTACAACTTATCTGTTACAGATAGTAATGGGTGTAGCTGGGAAACATTTTATGACCTTATCTTAGAATCTTTTGTTGTAGAACACACACAAATAAATTTAGATTGTGAAAATCAATTTGTTGATTATGAAATAATAGTAACTGGCGACAATGGGCCATACTTTCTATCCTATACGACTTCTACTGGAGGAACTATCGGCAACTTAGATAACAATCTAGGCCAAACAGGTGGGACAGCATTGGCAACAAATATAGAAATCGGTCACAGATACACCATTGCCATTACAGATAATGAAGGTTGTTCGCGAGACATAACTATAGATGCTATAACTGGTCTTGAAACAAACCTAGAGTCCCCACGACTTTGTCTAGTAACCACTACTACTACAGGAAACATTCAAGTTCTTTGGGAAGACATAGCAAGTACCGATAGTTCTACAGAATATAATATCTATAGAGAGTCAACTACCTCAGGTAATTTTGAAAAAATTGCTACAATAGAAAATGACTTAGACAACAGTTATATAGACTTAGAAGCTGAACATACAACAAGGTCCTATCAATATTATGTAACAGCGAGTGATGATTGCGGAAACGAGTCCAATCCAAGTGCGATTCACAAAACTATTCACCTTCAGATTGGTCAAGGTGTAGGAGGAACCATCAACCTACAATGGGATGAATATAAAGGCATTGATTATAATAACGTTATCATTCTGAGGGGTAATACACCAACAGACTTAGTAGAATACGCGTCTCTACCAGCTAACATATTTACTTTTACAGATGACAATCCTCCCAGTGGTGACGTCTTCTACCAAGTTGCTACTGGAGTTTCTGTTGATTGTACAATTAACAAGAGTCTCTTTCAACTGAGATCAAACTTAGCAGCGCTTATAGAAACGAATACTGAAGAAATTGAGTGGTCAGAAAACATCTACCCTAATCCCGTTTACGAAACTCTAAACATAGATCTAGAACAACCAGCCCGCTTGACTATAATAAACACTAGAGGTCAAGAGATAAGACAATTTTATTTGCAAAAAGGAAACAATCAGTTAAGTACATCAGAGCTAAATTCTGGACTCTATTTCATACATCTACTGCAAGGCACTGATGTATTCGTTACTAGATTAATCAAAGAATAAACACCGTAGATTTTTTTTAAAAAAGACTAGAATCTCTAGTCGGCTTTTTTATTAGATAGTACTCTTACTTTTAGAGAGTGCCAAGTTAAGAGCTATAAACTCTTTAACGTCTTGTATCCTTGGCTTAAGTCTATACTCCAAAGCAATTTCCAATAATCTGACAGGAAACTTAAGTGAAGCGCTCATTGATATCTTTGATCCCTCTACCTCTGTCCAATTGTTAAGTCCTACTTCAGATATAAGCTCAGCAGCTTGGTGACCATAGCGAGATTTTAATCTTAAAAATAACTCTACATCAAACAACCACTTAGACACAAACGGTCTATCAAAAAGATAAGCCGCTGTCGATACATCAAATACTTTAGCGCCACATTGTGTATCACAGATCGGCAGCTCTATAAGAGACTTTATTATCCTACCCACTGCATAGCTCGCAAAAGATCTAAATGCAGATCTCTCTACTCCATTGCAATCTCCCTTCTTACGAGAGCCAATGACGACCCTCTTGTCTTCATTTGCTTTACCCGCGACAAGTCTCAAATAATCTTCAAAGCCCGTCGCTAGATCGGCATCGATGAAACCTATGGTTTCCAGACCTTCTCGTTGGGTCATCGTCAATATACCTTGTCTCACCGCCTCCGCTTTACCCTGATTAACAGTTAGGTCCACTACTGTAACTTGGGTAGTGTTCTGCGAGGCAAATTCACGCAACTGAACTATAGTCTCATCGGAACTCCCATCATTGACAAAGCAAAGGTGGTAGTTAGTATGGTTCTCTACAAATTTCTGGAATTCATCAAATTTCAATCTATTGGCTTCATTATAACAAGGGATAACTATTGCATTTTTCATTCTCTTAGGTTTTGCTGTTGACTTTAATTACGAGCCAAAGATGTGCCCATCAAGCAGCTGAAAGTCAGCATATTCGGACGAGGGACTGTATGATTAGATTTTCTGTGCCTGTGGTAAGATTTTTGGGTTGGGAGTCGCCGAGGATATGGCTAACTTGAGCTCTGAATAGAATGGTGATTAAAGTATCTTGAAGAAAGCGAGACAGTACTACTTATTGGCCTTATTTCTTGCCCTGCTCATCCACGGCACGCTACTCTCGTTTACTTTGGGTAATACTTACGATGCTTATGTCCATATGTTTATGGGCAGCCACTATGCAGAAAATTGGTTTGAGACTTGGAATTACAAGTGGTACACTGGCTTTACGATGACAAGCTATCCGCCACTTGTTCACCAAATTATAGCCCTCTTATCTAAGTTCGTATCACTCAAATTGGCTTTTCTTGTGTGGGCATTGGTTGCTGTTGCCTTATTCATACGTGGGATATATCACTTTTCGAGAATATGGGTAACTGACCTAGTCGCAGGATATGCCTGTCTTATCGCCGCTTTCTCTTCTTCCTATATAGAAGCCTTACATATTTTCGGGCAATTACCTAGTATAACTGGAGTGGCTCTACTACTGAACGCTTGTCCAGAATTATATAAGTGGATAAGATATGGAAGAGGCTCCTACTTTATTACAGGAGTCCTACTCTTGAGTTGTATGACCGTGGCGCATCACGTTACAACGATATTTGGTATGGTCTTTTTTATTGCTCCCGTTCTAGGTGTTGCCCTTCTAGATATCGCCTCAGACAAAGTTGGCATAGAAAAAGTTAAAATTACACACTTCTTAATTGAAGTTAAAAATCATCTAACTCACGCCATATTCTTTGCCATTACTGGACTATGTGTTATTATCATTCCCATTTTTCCTTATTGGTACTGGAGCAAAACTGACCCTATAACACAAGTCAGCATACCGCATGGCTCAAGGGCTTCTTTTCTCCTAGAACAAGATCTAGGTCTGGTCTTTTTTCTCATACCTTGGGGTATTTTCTTATTCTTTTTGCCGGGCATCTTCTACAAACTTTTTCACAAAAGAAATCTACTTCTGGGATTATCCTTTGCCTTGCTCTTTCTCCTTGGCACCGGTGGCACTACGCCGCTTCCAAAAATGCTGCTTGGAGAAACGGCCTTTAATATCTTGACGCTTGACAGATTTACGTTTTGGGCAAGCATCATTGCTATCCCCTTTATGGCGCAATTGATTCATAGTCTGATAGAGAAAGATTTGGGCGCAACTATAAAGAATTTTGCAGGCAACTTCGTTCATAAGTCTATCGTCTTCATCTATATCATCAGTACGCTTTTTGTCTCAGGACTTATAATCAATTTTTCTAATTACAAATCATTACAGCCGGATCCTATCGAGGTGCAACCTATCGTAGATTTCCTTGAGCGAGATGGTCACGATAGATGGAGATATATGACCTTAGGCTTTGGTGATCAGATGGCCTGGCTATCAGCCAACAGCTCTGCCTTATCTGTAGACGGCAACTATCATTCTGCACGCAGGTTGCCTGAGTTGACAACACGTGCTGTAGAGCGCATAGAAAATTCTAAATATTTGGGAGAAGAAGGCTTGGGAGCCCTGAGAGATTTCTTAGCAACACCAGAAAAGTATCATCTGAAATACCTCTTTTCTAACGACAAATTTTACGAGCCACTACTTTATTTCTATGGATGGGAAAGACTTAAGCCACTAGAGAACAACATTGATTTGTGGGAAAGAAAAGATGTCCCTCCCCTTCCAACAATATTACCCAAAAAGTCCATTCCCTTATACCAAAGACTAATGTGGGGTCTCTTGCCACTGACTTGTCTCATCGTAACAATAAGTATTCATCTCTTGATATGGTTTGTCCGCAAAGAAGATAGAATAGAAATGTTGAGAACAAGCACCACCTATAATTCTAATGCTAAGTGGTATATTCTTTATGGATTGTGGGCTGTTCTCATATTACTCTGTTTACTATGGACAAGCAAAAAATGGCTAGAGCATCAAAATACACAAACCTCACCCGAAGAAACAATACTCAATTATTATCACGATCTGGACTTTAAGAGATTCAATAAGGCATATACCTATCTCAGTCAAGAAAATGGATTCTCACTCGAACAATACCTATTAGAACTATCGTTAGAAGACGGAATATTGGCATCATATGCTAAACTCGATACTATTACTATTGACACCATAGAATCGATTACTGAGAATAAAAAGAACTATCATCTTAGTCTAGAGTGGTTTACATCAACACACAAGTACACAACACTACAACAGCTCACTCTACACAAACAAGATGACAAGTGGTACATAGAAAAAATGCCAATGCAGCGGGCGACACCTCCTGATCAATTAATCAATGTCCCTAGTATCAACTTCCTTAAACAAGGTAGACGTAAAGCAGAAATACAAAATACGGACAGGCTAGATGTACTAGACAGGCCCTCAATTTCAATTCCACAGAGCAATCTAGTCAAGAAAAACGGACATTACTATATCGTCGGAGAAATTCTTAACACAGATAATGTTCCAGCGTTTGTGATCATAGAAGGCGTCTTGTACGACAATGAAGGGAAAGAAATATATAGAACTAATGCAGATGAATTTCTGATACATAATTTATTTCCTAAAGAATCGTCACCCTTTAGAATTAACTTTGACAACTGGCAAGGTATAAGTGATCAACAAAAACTAGGTGTATCTAATTTCGTCATCTTTGCAAGAAGTATGGTGACAGATGAAGCGTGTTATAAATTTACTGGTGTCAGATCTATGGAGTTGGATACCAATAAACTGAAAATTACAGTGGACAACTACGGGAACAAAGAAGTAAGCATACCTCAATTACTCATTACCTATCAAGAAAGCCAAACGATGATGTGGGTAGATAGATTTTATATGGACTCTGGAATCAGGCCGCAAAGACAAAAAGAAATTGATATAGCACTAACAAATACAGAACGTATTCTGCTCAAGAAAAGAGGGAACTCTGAAAACATACTGATTAATGGCAGTAAAACCTCTACAAGCGTAACAAACAAATTCTCAAATCGAAAAAGTAAAGGGAATACTCTCTACTATGACAATTGTGAAATAAGAATATTTACAAATGGACTTGTAAGTCAATGATCAAGCCTATACTACATATCGCTATTGTTCTATTCTTGTGTCTATTGGGTTGCACAGAGTATGTTCCACATCCCATTGCTGTACAGCTCAATGGCGTGATAAAACTCTCAGTTCCTGAAGGTTATATTGTGGGCAAAGAAATTATTTGTTCTATCACTACTCCAGATAGTCTCACACAAGAGGCCGTACTTCTCTTGGACAATGGCATCACTATAAAGACCTTAGGCATTACAACAAATAACAACTTGACGCTAAAGACTAACTGGTTACAACAAGCGGGGCGATATAAGCTCACAGTTATACAACAAAATAAAATACTAGCAACAAAATCATTTATACTTGAAGCAAGTCAACTTATAGAACCTTTAGAAATTTACACTGGCCCTACCACTATTCTTGTCAACGGCCAAGAAGAAAGTATGCTCACTTATATACCTGCGGACAAATATGATAATGGCATCTCAACCCCCATTGCTATCAACTACAACACCTCAGTTAGTTTTTTGACTTCACCGACAGATAGTATTCACAACTTAATAAGCTATAAAAAATTAAGTGCCGATATCAAAGCGGAAAAAATAATATTAGGTGTCTCCACTAACGCCTTGTCCTCTACTGAACAGGTCGTAGAAAAAATTGCAGATTGGCCAGACAATATTGAAATAGAAACTGTACAGCACCATCCTTATGCCGATAATAGACAATATACAAGACTAAAAACTAAGCCAATGTATGATAGCTATGGCAATCAAATTGCTGATGGCACTATACTCTTATTCTCTCAAAGCTTAGACGAAAAACTCAACGCAACCTATAAGGCAATAGTCATAGATGGTGTTGCCAATGCTTACTTAAGGAATCCTGATAAAGCTGGAACATACTCCTATCAAGCTACGGTTGGGCAAGCAGAAAGCAATAAAATCCTATTGACTTATAACCAACTTGTAGATAACATTCCCTATCAGTATAGTGCATTGACAAGCGAATTAATTGTGGGACCAATCATATCCAAACTAGGACAACTAGTCCCAGATGGAACTGAAGTCAATCTCAAGACAGCAAGTCAAGAGTTTAGTAGTGAAACAGTAGATGGAAAAGCACTCTTGGATCTTCAAACATTATCTAAGGCAACAGATTCTGCAATATTGACTGTCGGTGGTCTACAAATATCAATAGACCTATGACCACAATACAATCATCATCTAAGACACGATGGCCATACGCCTTAATACTACTGCTCATTCTGTGCTTGAGTGTTGCCTTATTGTCCAAAGTCTTAAGTTACTTTAAGACTGGCGCCAACGAAAACAATATCTACGAACTCGGACACCATCTTTTAAGTGCACATCAACCTGACATTCATTGGCTCAATGATGATCCTAATATCGGTGGTGAAATCAATGAATATATCAGAGATGAAATAACACAATCCTACTCTGATGCTTGGGGCATACTCAATTTAAGTATGGCAGAAGCGAAAGATCTAGGTCTCAAAGAAAACTTTACAGAACTTAAAACTAAAAATCTTACTCAGAACATAATCAGTTCTGCACCCATTATCAGAGATGATCTTAGCCATAAACTGCAACTTCATTTCATTTCACTAGATCGACAAGTAGTCAGTTTTACGGATGTAGAATCTGTATCTTCGATTAGTTTTCCAACCTCTAATTTATCTTATAGAGACACATCAGCTTATGCAGTAGTGATGACACTGAGTGATGGCAAATGGCAAATCAACAAGTTACTCCGGAAGTAAGTCATATCATATCTAGTTAACTACATTGGCTAAGGCCGGTATCTTGTGCATAACCCCTTCGCCTTTTAGCTTTTTGGACATACGTTGAAAATGCAATAGATACCAATCTGCAATATCGCACATAGGTAACGAAACAGCAGCAGCATAATTTTTCATACCCATATCCCGTCGATACGATGCATCCTCGATAAGATTCTGAATAGCTATAGCTAGGTCATCGACATTTCCAGGTTCAAAATATTCTCCTACGTAACCTTCCTCTTCGATCAGCTCTTTCAGATCACCTATGTTAGGTAAAACAACAGCTCGACCATAACTACCAGCTTGATGAAGTACGCCTGAGCTGCCTGTTGTACTTGTATACGGAAAGACTACTACTGAGCTATCTCTAAACAACCCTGCTACATCCTCTTCCTCCACATAACCAGTATAGGTAATATCTTTTACCTCTGCATACTTATGCTGTACATTTTTAAGATACCCTTTTACGTTAGGATTATCAGTACCTGCAATGACAAGTTCAATTTTTTGACCTGTACGTTGACGTACAACTACTATTGCCTCAATAAGATCTTCTACCTTTTTATAAGTACCAAATTTCCCAAAAGTCATCACCTTGAGACTGCTCTCTTTTTCAGGAACAAGGTCCGGCACCTCAAAAGCACCATGAGGGATAAGTGCAATATTAGATGCCTTATATTTTTTCCTTAGGATATGCACATATTTAGGCATCGTCACTGCAAGGACATTGGACAATAATAACAACTTCGTCAAGAAGGTGCCTATAAGATCATAGATCCGCATAACCAACTTATTAGTTGTAATACCAGCCGAAGCATAATCAACAGTCTCCGTAATATTATGCAATAGCGTAATGGCTGGAACACCAGCCAATCGACTAAACAAAGGACCTAGCAGTCCTAAAGCTCCTGCAACTTTATTATCGCCAAATGAAAGAAACTGAATATTAAACAAAGCAACATCAACTTTATATTGCTTAATAGCTCTTACTACTTTAATAAAATTAAACACATCATTAAAGGTCCAACAAGGCACTATAGTTACCTTACAACCATTTACTTTTTGATCAGCAGGATATTGGGCATCAATCTTATCTGTAAAGATGACGATCTCTTCAATATCAGATTTAAGCTTAAGATTTTGTACCAGATGATAAGCATATTCATTTAAGGTTCCTTTAGAGGGAGGATATGGGGAGACAATTCCGATTTTCATAATTTTTATTTTTTAAGCACCGATTGGTGCGACAATTTTTTGATTTGAGAAATTTGTGCTGGTTATCTTATGATAAACCATAAGCACAGATAATAAAACAAACATAACGAGCAGCTGAAGACCCAAAACTGCAGCAAATGAGTGACCTAGCATTAATACAAGTACTACCTGTAGCGATCCAGCAATTACAGAAATAAAAACTGGTACATATGATTGTAAGGTCATATGGTAATACACAAAAACATTTGAACAAGAAAAAAGACAAGTCAATAAAGCATACTGCCATAAATACTGACCTACTCCTGCGTATTGCGTACCAAAAGCTAACAAAATAACTTGATTGCCAGCTAAGGCTGAGCCTATAACCATAGACATACCTATACCAAAAACAATCAGCAAAGACTTATAGAAAAGCGCTTGATGATTCAACCCGAGACGCTTGCGTTCTATAACCTTAGGAAACAAAACAGTCACAACTATACCCGTTGCAAAAAAGACAGCTTTACCAAGAATAGCCAGTGCAGAATACAATCCTGCAGTCTCATCTTCAAAAAGATGATTGACTAAAACCACATCCGCATTATTAATCAATATCTGGCTTAACTCATATAAGGTTATGACCTTGAGAAAAGTATAAATGGACTTTACTTCACTATTGTGTTTATTTGTACCAGTGAGTTTTATCCTAAAGACATACTGTGTGATTATAAACGACGCTACAAAGCCGATAACAACTGACAAGGATGCAAAAGCATAAGGCAAAGCCCAAACGAGTCCCAGCGTACAGACAAGTCGAATAATCATTTCACATAAAAATGTATATCCGAGAGTAGCAAAATGTGATTTACCCTGATATTGGCCACGGTCAAAGCACATCAAAAAATAAAAAGGCAAACCAAAATATAACACCACTAATAACCACGCAGAGGAAAGATTTAAAAATATTGCTAAAGGATATGCTGATATCCCCAAAATGACGACAGCTATTTTTACAGCCTTAAGCAAATCCTCTCTTATGCTATGTAGATAATTTTGATGTCCATCAGCCACCACCTTAGCAACTGTCAACTGTACACCAACTGCAATGAAGGAAAAAAATAAGACGATGGTAGCGATGAGATTGGCTTCTGCAAAAAATACTGGCCCTAACCACCTAGCCAATAATAAGTTCAATCCATAGTTGGCTATATTGACAAGCATAGTTATAGCTACTAAAATGAACTTGCCTTCACTTTTTATTTTACGATCAGTTGCCATCTTAAGATGCTCTTTGGAATTGAAATACATCAATAAACTGTGTAAGATAGAGCAGCTCTTCGGCTGGATTAGAAGCTGAGCTAAGAATTACCAATTCTCTACCCATCTCTTGAGTTTTACTATGGGCCACTACGAGTGCATTGACACCTGTTAGATCTAGGGCATCTACTTGAGAAATATCGATGTGACAGTCCTTACCCTCTGTATGTAATAACCCCATCACAGTTTCTTTAAAAGATAAGGCGTTTGAGGAAGTAAGATTTCCTTTAACAGACAAGAGCACTCTTTCTGTTGTGTTTTTCGTTTCGACTTTAAAATTGTTGGATTGCATTTTAGAACTATTTGTTTATTTAATACTTCAAAGATGCACTCCTATAATACCTTAAAACGAGAGTTTCGTTTTTTGGTATGATAATCTAGATTGTTGGAACAGAGCTTTGGATTAAAGGCTATAGCTCAAATTAAGGCCAGCTCGAAAGTAATCATATGCACCTCCTGTATTGAGCTGTGCCGCACTATTGTATAGAAACTGGCTATTGATAGCTATTCCAGATCGGAAAGTATAACCCAAGCTCCCCTCTAGTTTGTAGGTAATCTGTTGTGGAGTTTCTGCAATTGACTGATGGCCGACATTGGCTTGTGCTCGATATTGCCATCCAGTACTTTTCAAATTTTCTATAAGAAAAAATAATTCCATATGTCGATAATACTCTGGTGTAAAATAGCTTGGATCATTAAACTTATATGCTTGAAAGCTGCCATTGCTCCCTATCCTTATAAGCGGTGCAGCATTCAGCGTATAATAGAGAGAAAACACCTGTCCAAGCAATCTATTTGCATCTGACTGTTCCTGCCATTCAGTTCTAGAAAATAAACCAAGTCGCGGAGTCAACATATAATTAGCAACTAGGCTAACATTATGCGTATACAACTCTAATTCTAGCAAGGCTTGCGTAGCGTCATTCATATCACGTGTATAAGCCATCTCTGTAAAAAGCTTTTGAGATAAAAAACTAGAAATTTTAAATTGACTGGTTATTCGTGTATCTCTTACCTCGTTGTAACCAACCCCTGTTGCCGCAAGACCTGTAGTTAATTCAAAGCGCTTGCTTAATTTTATTCTATCGCTAAAGGCTATACTTTGCTGAATAGCAGAGGTCCCAATAGGATCTGTCAACTCTCTATAGGTAGACTGCATAGAAATTCTATGCCGCTCAGCAAATCCAAAATCTACATTGAGACCAATCCGACTTGAGCTGTTATTGTTAGAATCTTGATCTTGGCTATACTGCAGCCCAAAATTAGACTGTGTTGCCCTAGTGATCTGGCTGCGCAATGCCTCTATTTTAGGGACTTCCACATATTGTTCATTTATCTTATCTAGAGTAGCGATGGCATTTACATACCGTCCCGCTTTATACGAGTTAAATGCAGATTTGAGCAAAATAGAATTGAAAGCAATGTGTGCCTGTTCGTTATCTGGATCCAGCGAGAGTGCGACTTCCATATAGTGCAGTGCTTGCAGATCTTCATCAAGTGCTGCATTGGCATTAGCATAACCATAATTAGCGACAAAGGATTGCGGATTATCGACTACTAATGAAGCATAGAGGGCAAGAGCCTCCTCATAAGAATTGTTCCATAAGAAAGCTTCGGCAACATTAAGGGCTATTTCTGTATCTTCTGGATACTGTAAAGACAATTGCTGAAGAACATCTAAAGCTTGCGGTACAGCACCACTAAGGCCTAAGGCTCTAGCATAACAAATTTTGACTGTTTTATTGTACTCTTTTGGCAGAGTGTCATCAGAAAAGAATGACAAGGCAGCCTCATACTGACCATTTTCCAGTAAATGAAATCCTTTTTCTAATTCCGACTGGCTAGATAAGTAACTGAAACTGAAAACACAAAAAACTAAAATTAATAAACCTCGCATAGACCGCAAGATCTTACAAAGCTCATTATATGTCCCTCATTTTAGATTTTCGGTAAGGTTGATTAGATTTTTGGGTCAATGCCCCATTACTATATAAGATTGATAGAACTTATAACCAATGGCTTATGCGCTCTACTTATCGGAATAACTTTTTTGCCTATGACGAGTGAGTTATCTTCTATATCAACAATTTTATCGAGGTTGACTATATATGATCTATGGACTTTGAGGAAACGTGGGTAACTCAACTTATCCGCTAGTGTCTTTAGTGCTCCATAGATTATATGCATGCCTCTTTCCGATATAACCTTGATATAGTCTCCTACGTTCTCAAAGTAAAGAATTTCGTCATACGGAAGTCGAACCAACTTACCATCTGACCTAACATATAATTCTGTAGCAGCTGAGCTGAGTGCCACCTCATTGATTCTTCTATGCCGTTCTTCTACCTTTTCCATTGCTTTTTGAAAACGCTTAAGTAGAATAGGCTTCTTAATGAAATCAGTCACCTCATACTCTAATGCTTCATATGCATATTCACGATTGGATGAGGTTAAGACAATTTGAGGTAAGTAACTCAGGTTATCTATGAGCTCTAGTCCTGTCATCTCAGGCATCTCTACATCAAGAAACATCAAGTCAACCTCTTCTTTATTAAGAAACGACATAGCCTGTTGAGCATTTTGAAAGACACCGGCAAGTTCTATATCTGACGAACTTTGACAATAGCTCTTTAGAGCTTCTATCTCCATCAGGTTATCATCAACTAATATTGTTTTCATAGCTTAATTACTAAAAAAAATATCTTCCACTTAAGTTAACACCCTTCTCTTAAAGATCTCAGCACGCTGTAGTTGCCGCTTCAAGGGATCTATATTGTGCCTCTACAAAAGGCAATCGTGCACTACATTTATCACCAAGGTCTTTCACTACAGAAACAACTGAAGAATTCTCTTCGCTTGCTAATGTCTCTATTTGACCAGTTAATTTACTTAATTCAGATAGGCCTACCCATGTAAAATTATTCTTGATCTTGTGTGCAATTGCACGCATAGTAGAATAGTCATTATTTGTAGCTGAGGATTCTAAGATATCGAGGTCCTGTTGAATAGAGTTAACAAAAATGCCAAACATCTTTACCCCAAAAGCAAGATTGGAGCCATACGTAGCTGACAAGAAAGCTGCATCAAGGTCTTTGCTAAACTCGAAGGGTACTTGATTGTTAGATTCGGGCGCTTGAGTAGAAACCTCTAGAATTTTGTCCATATATTCATTTAAGGACGCAAAAGAGCACCCCTTCTTGTAATTCTATCATACATAAGACAAAAAAGTGGGTGGTCGACCCCTACTCAGATTTCAGCGCTGTGTGCGGAAAACAATACTTGCTCAGCTTGTGATAGAGATCAATTGGGGAAAAGGGTTTGCTGATATAATCATTCATTCCTGCTTCGGTAAGTTTATCTATTACTGTATCTGATATAGTAGCAGAGATAGCGATAATTGGCACACCAGGAACCTTCCCATCAACTTTAGACAGTGTCTCTTCTATTTCTCGTAAGTGTTTAACACTTTTAAAACCATCCATAATAGGCATCATCAAATCCATTAGAATCAGATCATAGACCTGAGTTCTAGCCAAATCATAGGCTTCTTGACCATTTCTAGCCTGGTCGTATTGCACATTCCATTTATCTAACATATGACCCAAGACAATATGATACATCTCGTTATCGTCCACGATTAATACACGAATACCAGTCAAGTCAAGATTTGATTGAAAATCAAAACTCTCACTAATTGGCATCTTTGAAATATTATCAGCGACTATAGATTCTAGACTTACACGCATAGTTATAATGTTTCAATTCACTGTGCATCCGCTACATTACCAGATTAGAGACAAGGGATGCTTTTATATTATGGGGACAAAAAAAGTGTAGCCTCCCCCCTATTATGTTGAAAACTTACCAAATAAATTAAATCAACTAATACTATAGTTGTATAGCTAATTAATTAGTTATACATTTAAATTATGAGAGAAAAACTGACGAAAGCAGAAGAGGAGATTATGCAATTGTTCTGGACCTATGGACCAAGTACCGTCTCGAATCTTATTGCAAGAATGGAAGACCCTAAACCTCCTCACTCGACAATTTCTTCATTTGTCAGGATTCTAGAGAAGAAAGGTTTTGTCAGTCATAAAGCCTATGGTCGCACCTATGAGTATCAGCCTCTTATATCAAAAGAATCATACTCTAAGCGCTCTGTCAAAGATCTAGTGATGAAATACTTTGGAGGATCTGTCAATGAGTTAGTCTCTTTCCTTGCCAAAGAAGAAAACCTTAGTCTCAAAGAAATAGCAGAATTAATGGACAATCAAAAGCAACAGAATGATGAATAGCCACCTGATAGAATTCAGCACTTTATTAGTACTCTTTACTCTAGCCTATCATTTCGTTTTGAGGCAAAATAAAAACTATGTCTTTCTACGAATATATTGCATAACCTCAGTACTGATTGCCATTTTACTTCCATTATTGCCCTCTATTTTCCCTGCTCAATTAATACGTGTTGGCACTCTTCTGCCACAAGTAACAATTACTGCTGATCAGGGGCCAATACTGATTTCAGAGTCGACGACACTGTCCAGCGGCAACAATATTTTATTCGCTATCTATTTTCTAGTAGCTGCCTGTTTAGCAGTTAGATTTTTACTCAGTATGATAACCCTGTTTCAAATAATTTCTAAAGGGAGTCAGCAGTCCTTGCTTGGATTTGAAGTATTGCTTTCAGATAAAATAAAAGAACCTTGTTCAGTATTTAATTACATCCTTCTTCCGCAATCAATACCGTATGACCAAGAAACTAGCAAAACCATATTGGAACACGAGCGGCTTCATATTAAATATGGCCATACCGCAGAGAAGTTATTTCTAGAAGTGATGCGTATCTTCTTTTGGTTTCATCCGGCCATCTGGTATCTCAAAAAAGAAATACAACTCATACATGAATATCAGGTAGATGCCGCTATGAGCACCAATACCGACTACTCCAAATATCAAACAACACTAATACAGCTAGCCACTAAGCAAAACAGCCTAACACTAGTCAATCCATTTGCTTCACAAATAAAAAAAAGAATTACAATGATGAACAGCAAGAAAAACTTCACGAAGAGCTCTTACTTATTTTTAGCGCTTTTACTTGTAGGAGGTTCACTCTTCTTACACGCTTGCCAAAAAGATGCTAACACTTCTAAAAATACTGTCATAGAAGACAAAATTCACCAAGCCAAGAAAGCTGATTTAATTAGTGACAACAACAGTTACCATTCTTTAGAAACAAAAATAACTACAGATACTACTATTGTCTTCAACGAAGATACTTATGAAGAAAAAGTCGAAATAGTAAAAGGTCTCCATCAACGAGCTCCACTCTTTCCTGGTTGTGATGAAGGATTAGGATTTCAAGAAATGATTGATTGTAGTAACGAAAGGCTTTTGAACTTTATCTATTTCAACCTCAAATACCCTGAGCAAGCTCGTAATAAGAACATAGAAGGTATGGTCGTTACCAAGTTATTGATCAATAAGAATGGTAACCTAGACGACTTTGAAATTTTACGATCAGCGGATGCCAATCTCACTTCAGCTGTCGAAGATGTTGTCAATCAGCTTAAGGCGGAAATTACTTGGATACCAGGTTTAAAGAATGGGGATCAGAATGTAAATGCCGAATTTGTACTGCCAGTTAAATTTAAATTACAATAGGAACAAATAGATAGGAGATAAATGAAGTCGATACAATCTTTGTATCGGCTTTTTTTATTGCTCTTTAATAAAGTTAATGGCCACTTCATTAAATTCTACAGGCTTCTCTACATTGACCACATGGCCACAATCATCAACGATATGTAAGGTAGATGAGTTGTGATTCTTGACGAGCTTGGTAATAGATGGTAAGAACATATAATCTTCAGAGCCCATAATATAGAGAGTAGGAATTCCAGAGTCCTTGATTCTAAAATACTTGAGCATAGGATTGACCTGTGCTGCCAACCCAAACCAACGCTTAAATTCTTTTTGGTATAGCTTCTTTGCTTCCTTGACAAATAGGACGCGGGACTCCTTGTTTTTTTCTGAAGGCATCACTATATGAGCCAGCAACTTATATAAGAAGAGATAAGGCACTACCGACTTAAGTGTATTGCCCATACGCATCAGCAACTGTCCCCTCAGATTTAATTGCATAATGGCTCCACCCATAATCATACTCAGCGTACGATCAGGAAAGCGCTCTGTCAATTCTCTCACTATGATAGTCCCTAAAGAAATGCCTACAAAATGTGTCGAGCCGATCTTTAGATGATTAAGTACCTCTATAACATCATCGCCAACTTTCTGAAAGGTATAGGCCTTGAGATTAGAGAGTCCCATCTTCTTAGAGCGGCCATGGCCTCGTAGATCCACAAGTAGTACATTGAAGTGCTGCTTAAATGACTTGATCTGCTTAAACCATATAGCACTACTACCTCCTGCTCCATGCACAAAGGTCACCCAAGGTGCTTGTAGAGACTGTTCATATGTAGCGTAATGTAGCATTCTAGTAAATCAGTAAGATACCTGAAACATCAATTGATTGCAAGGTAGTGAAACAAAAAAAGGAAGGCTAATTGTAGCCCTCCCTTATTTTTATGTTTGTCAGATTAAGACTTAATCAATTACAATTTCAAACTTTTCAGCACCGTCTCCCATTCCCTTTGCATTTATCTGCTTATCTGCTACACCTAAGGTCACCAACATATCGTGAATAACCTGAGCTTTCATTTTACTTAACTTCTTGTCTCCTCCTGTAGCCTGTACCGTGATCTTAGATTCAGGGTAAGCTTTAAGTGCTGCAGCAAGGCCCTCTATTTCATTTTTAGACATAGAAGTAATTTTATGAGAAGTAGGATCGAAGGCAATTTTAGATAAACTATAAGCTGTAACAGCCTCTCCAGAGCTCTTCTTCTTAAACATTCCTCCAAAGGTATCCTTGAAGAAATCTGCAGTTTTTTCCGCAGCACCGCCTACAGCACCACCAACTGCTTTACCTGCGTCTCCTACGGCCTTACCTGCATCTCCTATAGCCTTACCCACTTTGCCTAAGAAGCCTAGACTCTTACCCTCAGCATCAAAATATTCACCGTCTTTAACAGTGAATTCTCCACTCTTAAGGTACATTTTACCATCCTTCATCAAGTTCCCCTCTGCATCTAAGGATAATCCCATCATCATTTCCTTACCCCTATTCATAGCATCGCCTGCTGCACCAGTAACTGCACCTGCCGCTCCTTTAGCAGCAGTAGCGACATCAGATGTTGTTGTACCGCCATGACTATGTCCTTCATGTACAGTGCCATCTGCGTGTGTATGCGTAGCTGGCTTAGACATCATCGTTTTTTCTACAGTTGGCTTAGCCATTTCTTTAGCTGCTTTGCCATCTTCTTTACCTTGCATAAAGAACCATCCAGCACCTAACAATAGAAGTAATGGAATTAACCACTTCAGTAGGCCACCACCAGAGTTTGTTGCAGCTGTTGCAGGAGCAGATGCTGTCGTTGTCATCTTTACTTCCTCAACATTATCTCTAAGGTAAGTGGACAATCCTTTGGCATCAAGGTTTTTCTCTTTAACGATTTTACCTACAGAACCCATAGCGAGAGGTGTTGCAAGATTCATCAGTTTGGACTTAGCATCTCCTGATACGCCAGGGACATTGATATCTTGGAGTGAAGAACCAAAAATAGACTCGTTCATCTTTCCTCCTGCCTTCAAGATATTCTCATTGATATCCATATTCGCACCAAGACCATTATTCTTAATCATATTAAGCAATGAACTTGCACCGCTCTCAGTAGAGCCTTTACTTGCGATACCTCTTAATATTCTTGGCATAATTGCACTGAGGGCAGTTCTAGCAATCCCAGAATTTATACCAACCATCGATGCTACCTTATTGACTAGGCCATTAGACATCAATGATGTTACAGTATTTAACAAAGACATAATAATTTGTTTAGTTAGTTAATGTTTGTCTCTCGGTAATGAGATGAAGACAAGGCAAGGCATTGGGAAACGCCTTATGTAGGAATTGACACGTGGAAATAACGTCTTCGTAAAAGACAATAGTTTCCTAAATCAGGAAATAACCAGATAAAAGTGTTATCAGCTTTGTTGAAGATAAAGAAAATAACCAAGTACAAAAATTACATACTGAACCAGATGCTTAAAGTACTAGGATAAACAGTTGAATATCAATTCGTTATACCAACAAAAGAATATATTTAGAAAAGAGTCTATTCTACTAGTCCAAACTGCTGGAAATGATGGTGTGTATGTTTTCTATTCAGTAAGTCCCATTCAAATTTCGTTAACATACCAAAAGTCGGATTGAGTGTCAGCTTACCTTTACGTTCTTTGAAATAGGTTTCATACTTCTCCCTAGTCTCAAAGTATTTTTCAATAGCCATATCCAAGGAAGGATATCTCAACTCTTCTAGCTCCCCTTTCTTCAACATAGGGTGATTGTACCCCTTCATCATCGGCTCATGATTATAGATTACGGGTTCAAAAATTTCTAGCAACTTAGGAGAGACAGCTAGGCGTGTATGGACTTTCTCTGTGGCGATAAGAAACTGATATTCTAAGTGCTCCACCATATGTTGTGGTGTTAAGATACCCCACTTGGCCTGAGCTTTGGGATCTAGTTTTTTGAATGTATCTCTTAACGTCTCTTCATCCATTTCTATGTATGGATTCTTTTTTTCTACCAGAGTTAAGATCGTCGCCATTGCTACCAACTCATCCTCTGTATCGAACATCTCCATATACCACTTCACGACGCCTGCAGGTAAATTTTTCCCTTTGGTATCTCGATCTATTTTTTCCTTGCAAGTCAAACGAACATAGACTGTATCGTTATGATAGATTGGTCTTAAGAATCTGCATTCGTCAAGACCATAGTTGGCACCCACTGGGCCTTTGTCTGGCATAACGAAAAGTCCCGCAGCTGCAGCTAAAAGAAAATAGCCGTGCGCAGTACGCTTCTCGAAAATACTACCATCCAAAGAAGTGATATCTGTATGTGCATAAAAATGATCCCAAGTCACATTGGCGAAGGTGACGATATCCCCATCTGTAATAGTTCGCTTATGCGTCTTAAGTGACATCCCTGGCTGTATATCCTCGAAGTGATAACTGAATGGATGTCTTTCGCTTGGCTTGTACTCAGCATTGGGTTGGTATATACCTGTGATATGAGAAACAGTCGTAGGAGAACCTTGAATAGCGCAGCGCTGCAAGTAATGCTTGATGCCACGCATACCACCCATCTCTTCTCCTCCTCCTGCTCTTCCCGGCCCTCCGTGCACGAGGTATGGTAGTGGAGAGCCGTGGCCAGTACTCTGCTTAGCAGACTCTTCATTGATGACGAGGATACGACCGTGGTGTGTCGCTGCACCTATCACAAAATCTCTTGCCTCATCATCATCAGCTGTCGCTATAGAACTGACTAATGACCCCTTACCCATTTGCGCCAACTGAATCGCTTCATCTCGATGGCTATATGGCATAATCGTACTGACAGGACCAAAAGCTTCTACATCGTGAACAGCCGTATTCTTGAATGGATTTTTTTCCAACAACAACATAGGACTGAGAAAGGCACCTTTACTAGCATCTGCTTCTATCAAGTCAACTTTATCCAGATCACCAAAAACCAACTCTGCAGTTTGTGTCAGCTCGGCAACTCGTTCTCTTACTTCCGCGACTTGATCTTTAGAGGCCAATGCACCCATCCTTACACCTTTGACTTGTGGGTCGCCGATAGTTATTTTGCTCAGCGCTTTTCCTAGAGCAATCTGAAAATCCTCTACCAATTTTTCTGGAACCATTATTCTTCTAATAGCTGTACACTTCTGACCACACTTGACGGTCATTTCTCTACGGACTTCCTTGACAAATAAATCAAACTCTGCAGTTCCGGGCAGTGCATTCATGCCGAGCACAGAACAGTTCAGAGAGTCTGCTTCCATATTAAAAGGTACCGCTTCAGAAATAATTCTTTCGTGAGACTTCAGCATACGACCTGTCGTAGCAGAACCTGTGAAAGTCACGACGTCTTGCGAACCTACTGAATCCAATATGCCACGTGCTGATCCACAGATCAGCTGAAGAGCACCCTCTGGTAATATCTTAGAAGCAATAATATCACGAACGACTGCTTCAGTGAGATATGAAGTCGCTGTGGCAGGCTTGACCACTGCTGGCATTCCAGCCATCCAGTTGACGGCACACTTCTCTAACATTCCCCATATTGGAAAATTATAAGCATTGATGTGTACGGCGACTCCACGCTTAGGTACCATAATATGGTGACCCATAAATGAACCCCCACGCGAAAGATCTATACCTTCTCCATCTACGTGAAAGGATTGATTAGCAAAATTTCTACGGAGAGAAGCATTCGCAAATAAGTTACCAAAACCCCCTTCGATATCTATCCAACTGTCTGCTTTGGTAGCACCAGTCATATAACTGATCTCGTAGTAACTGTCTTTTCTCTTTGTCAGATAAAGCGCTAACTTCTTGAGCATCAACCCGCGTTCCTGGAAAGTCATTTTTCTTAAAGCTGGGTTTCCTATTTGTCTGCCATACTCTAAAATTCTAGAGAAATCTATACCTTTAGTAGAAGCGTAGTGTATCAATTGGCCATTGATGGCATTGTATATAGATGCTCCTTCTCCCTCTCCTGCAACCCATTCTCCGTGTACGTAGTTCTGTAACTTCATGCTCAACTTATTATCGCTTTGTTTTCATTTTGACATTAGACATTCTGACTAAAAAATAATGTTCCTTCTCGACTCATCTTTCTGAGCAAAGGACAACACCGGTATCGGTCTTCGTGATATTCTGTATACAAGGCATCAATACTTTTCACGACGTTATCGATACCTATCTCATCCGCCCACCGCAATAGGCCTTTAGGATAATTGACACCCTTTGTCATCGCAGTTTCGATATCTTCTTTATTAGCAATGCGCATATACAGTGTGTCAGCTGCTTCATTAATTAACATTATGATGACACGATAAGAAATGATCTGGCCTAATTCTGTGTCATTAGTCGGCGTAGGTCGAACAGCGTTCTCTGAATAGTCATAATAACCTCGTCCCTTTTTCCTACCGTGATAGCCTGCCTCCGATAATTTCTTCTGTGTAAAAGCAGGCTTATAACGAGGGTCATAATAGAAAGCTGTCCATACAGTTTCTGTCACCGTATAATTGACATCGTTACCAATAAAATCCATCAACTCGAATGGACCCATTCTAAACCCTGCCAACTCCTTCATCGCCCAATCGATAGTGGCAAAATCAGCTATCCCCTCTTCATAGATTCTAAGAGACTCACTATAAAAAGGTCGCGCTACCTTATTAACAATAAAGCCTGGCGTATCTTTCACCTTGACGGTAAGTTTGCCCCAGTCATCTATAATGCTCTTAGCCTTTTCCGAAATAGCTTGAGAGGTCTGCAAAGCTGGCACAATCTCTACCAACTTCATCAAAGGAGCCGGATTAAAGAAGTGTATCCCAATAAATCTTTCTGGGTTCTCTAAACACGATGCCAAATCTGTAATCGACAAGGAAGAAGTGTTAGAAGCAATAATCGCTTCCCTACTTAGCAAGGCTTCGACTTTTTTGAATACAGATTTCTTAATCTCTGGATTCTCTACAATAGCTTCAATAACGAGATCACAACCTTCTAAATCTCCTAGATCAGTTGATCTTGAAATATTTTCCAGGATACTTGTTTTCCTAGCAGTATTGATCCGTTCTTTTTCAATAAGACGATTAAGTACTTTCTCCAACTTTGCCGCACTCTTATCTAAGACTTCCTGTTGCAAATCATACAACACGACTTTGCAGTCAGCCGTGGCCGCAACTTGTGCTATGCCGCTACCCATTGTCCCTGCTCCTATGACACCTACTTTCATCTTCCTGTAAATGTTGGTTTACGTTTTTCATTAAAGGCAGCTACACCTTCTTTATAGTCCGAAGTATTGGCTGCCTTGACCTGATACTCTTGTTCTACTTCTAGCTGTTGGTCAAATGTATTTGATTCGCCTAACTGGTAAGCTAATTTTGTCAAAGCCAAGCCTTGCGTCGGCATATGTGATAATTTTTCAGCTATCTCCCAAGATTTATCTTCAAACTCGTCATCAGTGAAATATTTATAAATCATACCCATTCTCTCTGCCTCCTCTGCACCTACTTTATCTCCAAGCATAGCAATCGCCAAAGCTTTCTGATAACCGACTAGTCGCTGCAAAGTATAAGTCCCACCTGAATCCGGAATTAATCCTATAGCACTAAAAGCTTGAATAAAACTGGCTGATTGTTTAGCGACAACAATATCACAAGCCAAGGCTATATTTGCACCAGCGCCAGCAGCTACACCATTAACGGCAGCGACAATAGGCTTCTGAAGGCCTCTAATTGCTCTAACAATAGGATTAAAATGATTAGAAATAAAGTGATCTAACTCTTTGCCTTCGCTCTCTGCAGTCGTTACTTCTTTTAGATCTTGCCCCGCACAAAAGGCTTTTCCTGTCCCAGTCAGATAGACGGCTCGGATGTCATTATCCTTAGCACAGGTCTTGAGATGTTGAAGAAGCGGAAGCGCAATGCCTTCCACCATACTATTGTATTTCTCTGGTCGATTGAAGGTGAGCTTGGCAACTTTATCAATTTTTTCAAAGAGGATTAGTTCGTTCATTATTTAGTTGGTTGGTGATGGTATGTTAGTGAGCGCTTAGAGAAACGACCATAAGGCAGATTGACAACTTTATTTTAGACATTTAAAATAATCAAAGGGCTCTAGACAATCTTCACACTGAAAGAGCGCCTTACAAGCAGTAGAACCAAACTGGCTAATCATTTTTGTATTTGTGGATTTACAATTGGTACATGCAATAAGTCTTTCTCCATCGATGAGTGCTCGCTTATCCAAGGAATCAGAAAGTGGAGCAGCAACCCCATATTCCTCCAACTTACGTCTACCCTCTTGTGAAATCCAATCCGTTGACCAAGCGGGAGAGAGCACAAGTTTTATTTCCGTTGCGTAACCCGCTTTCTGCATCGCTATATCTATATCGGCAGCCATTGTATCCATCGCAGGGCAACCGGAATAAGTCGGCGTCAATTCGACAAATACTTTTTTATTTTCCTCACGAACTGCCCTCACCACACCTAAGTCTAAGACTGTCAATACGGGTATCTCAGGATCAGAAACTGATTCTAATATTTTCCTTAGTTCAAGATCTATGATTGGCTGATTGATAATTATTAGTTTTTTCTTTTATGAGTGATTACAGTTTGACTACCATTCCATTTGTGGATAGGTTCTTTGCATATACTGCAGCTCATTCAAAATATAACCCATATGCTCAGAATGTATTCCAGTTTTGCCCTTCACAACTCGGGGAGCGGATTCTGGCATTGACAATTCTGCCTCTATCAATACTTCTTTAACTTTTGAGTAAAAGTCTTCCTTGAAAGTCTGTAAATCAGGACCAATACCTTCTTCATACATTTCCTTCTCAATTGCTGTCATCACAAAGAACTCGTCAGCAAAAGGTAATAGATGATTTACAGCTGCTTGAATTCTGGCTTTACTTTCTTCTGTTCCGGCACCTAAGCGCTTCATCCAGGATGTAGAAAATCGAAGATGATATCTAGTCTCCTTAATAGACTTTGCCGCTATAGCTGCGATGCGTTCATCAGCACTATTCATCAATGCTGGTGTCATAAAACTCTGGAACATATCATAAAGAAATTGTCTGACAATAACATGACCAAAATCCTCATTGGGCTGCTCTACAAGAACGACATTCAAATAGGTTCTCTCTTTTCTTAAAAAAGCAATTGTATCTTCAGAAACTTCCTCTCCTCCCAATTCTGCTGCGTATTGAAAATAACTCCTTACCTGGCCATAGAGATCCAAAGAAATATTGGTCAAAGCAATATCCGTCTCTAAGCTCGGCCCGTGCCCACACAACTCAGACAAACGATGACCTAAGATCATAGCATTATCCCCCAGCATCATCAGATACTTTGTCAATTGTTCGTTCATCTTAGATATGTTTTAGCTCGATAGGTAGATCATAGAAAGTCGGATGTCGGTAGACCTTATCCTTAGCTGGTTCAAACAATTCTCCTGCTTGCTCGGGGTTAGATGCGTGTATATTTTTAGATTCTACAACCCAAATACTAACGCCTTCTTGTCGACGTGTATAGACATCTCTAGCATTCTCAAGAGCCATCGTCGGATCTGCAGCGTGGAGGCTACCAGCGTGGCGATGCTCGAGACCATTTCTTGATCTGATAAAGACTTCGAAGAGAGGCCATTCTTTTTTGTTACTCATTTTGTGGAAGGGTTTAAAGGTTTAAGGGTTTAAAGGTTTAAGGGCTTAAAGGATTAAAGGTTTTTTGAAGGGTTCAAAGGGTTCAAAGGTTTAAGGGTTTAGAGGATTTAATGGCTCAAACGACGTTTAAACTTTTTCACCTTTACACCATTATTCCTTTTGACCTTTACCCCCTTTTATTCCATTGTTCCTTTACACCTTTATTTCTTTTCCCAAAGTTTTCTTGCTTCTATAAGTTTATAAAGTGCTGCCGAAATTTGCTTTGCACTATTAATTAAATTATCTGCTTTTGCAGTTTCAATAACTCCAATTTCTTTAGCTATGATAAGCTGAGTAATTAATTCCGCTGACGATCCTTTTGCAATGTACATATGGCTTATTCCGTGCTTAACAGTTTTTAGCTCATCTCCTTCAGCAATATTTGAAGAAATAGAGACTGCTGCACTAGAGAGCTGACTTGAAAACCTAAAATCCTTTTTTAAACTTTCGTTTTCTCCAATTACTTTATACACTTCAACAGCTAAGTTTTTTGCTAATTTCCAAACGTGTAATTTTTGAAAATCTCCCATTACTTACTAAGCTATTTTTCCTTTAGACCTTTGAACCTTTATACCTTCAGACCTTTCCCCACAATTAGACCTTTTCTCGCTATAGGCGAGCGCTGCATCTCTTACCCATTGTCCATCATCCCAAGCTTTTTGTCTTGCTGCTATTCTTTCTTTGTTGCACGGACCGTTGCCTTTTACAACTTGCCAGAACTCATCCCAGTCTATAGCACCGAAGTCATAATGACCACGTTCTTCATTCCACTTAATTTCTGGATCAGGCATCTTCAGTCCTAAAAACTCTGCCTGAGGTACTGTAATATCCACAAACTGCTGGCGGAGCTCATCATTGGTTTTTCTTTTAATCTTCCACGCCATCGACTGCTTGGTGTTAGGAGAGTCTTCATCTCTAGGGCCAAACATCATCAGTGATGGCCACCAGGTTCTATTGAGTGCATCTTGTGCCATTTCTTTTTGCTCTGGCGTACCATTACAAAGAGTGAGCATAATCTCATAACCTTGACGCTGATGGAAACTTTCTTCTTTACAGATTCTGACCATCGCTCTCGCATAAGGACCAAAAGATGTTCTAGTCAACATCACTTGATTGATAATTGCTGCACCATCTACTAACCAGCCTATTGCGCCTATATCCGCCCAGGTCAACGTAGGATAATTGAATATACTCGAATACTTGGCTTTGCCGGTGAGTAGCTGCTGTGTCATCTCATCTCTAGAGATGCCTAGAGTCTCTGCAGCACTATATAGATATAGGCCGTGGCCAGCTTCATCTTGTACCTTAGCGAGTAAGCCCAACTTACGCTTCAGCGAGGGTGCTCTTGTTATCCAGTTACCTTCAGGCAACATCCCTACTATTTCTGAGTGGGCATGCTGAGAGATCTGTCTGATATGTGTCTTCCTATATTTCTCTGGCATCCAGTCCTTAGGCTCGATCTTTTCTCCTGCGTCAATACGTTCTTGAAAGCGGGCGGAGAGATTTTCTATGTTATCCATTATTTATGCAGTTTAGCAATTATAGATTCAACAATTATTATCAATGTTCGGTTTTACGTTTTACAGTATAAGATTTGAGTTATTTCTAATTAACTTTTGGTCTTACACATACTCTCTTATTAAGCATCAAAATCTACTACGACTTTCTCCGTAGTCGGTAAAGCTTGGCAAGTCAATATATAGCCATCAGCTATCTCATCCTCCTCTAGTCCATAAGCAACGGCCATTTCAACTTCTCCTTCTAATAGTTTTGCTCTACAAGTACTGCAGACGCCTCCCTTGCATGCATACGGTAAGTCAGCAGCATTATTGAGGGCAGCATCTAAGAGATTATCCCCACCCATTGCCACTTCAAAATCCATACTCTTACCGCCCTCAATTAAGGTGACACTACAGGTCTTTCCATCTAACTTTTTCTTCAGTTCCTGACTGATAGGCTTGGCCGCGCCACTTGCCGTAAATAGTTCAAAATGAATCTTATTCTTTTCAACAGACTGCTCTTCCAGAAAATCCTTAATCAGGAATATCATTGCTTCTGGGCCACACAGAAAGTAATCATCTATCTTAGTTGTATCACAAATAGTCTTGAAGATCACGTCTAACTTCTCCCTATCCAGTCTTCCATTAAAAAGTTCTACAGATCTATTTTGACGTGTCAGAAAATGGAAGATTTCAAAGCGTTCCATATATTGATTCTTCAATGCTTCTAATTCTTCCTTGAGTATAATGGACGACACTGTCTGATTGATATAAAACAACTTAAAAGTCGCTTTGGGCTCTGAAAGCAAATGCGTCTTGATTATAGATAGCATCGGTGTGATGCCTGATCCTGCAGCAAAGCAGACATAATTCTTCTGGGATTCCTTGTTGATATCTACATAGAACTTACCTCCTGGTGGGAGGCTTTCTAGAGTATCTCCGACTTTGAGCTCTTGATTGGCGTAGGTAGAAAACTTCCCCTCAGGCACCTGCTTGATACCAACTTGCAATACCTCATCCAAAGGTGAAGAACATAAGGAGTAAGACCGCTGTACAGATTCTCCCTTTATCTCAGCCCTTAGGGTCAAATACTGCCCTTGCTTGTAAGAGAAGTTGGCTAGTTCTGCGGGGTTAGGCACAAGGCTAACGATGACACAATCATCAGTAGTCTTAACTAGCTCTGCAACGGTTAACTTATAGAACTTTGTCATATCACTATAAAACTAACGATTGTTAGTTAAATGGTCAAGTGATAACTTATTCTTCTTCGTAGAATAATTCCAATAGGATACAAATCAGCGCTTTACGCATAGGTATTTTTTACAATACATAAAGCTTATACACACATTTCATTGCGCTTCAACCTACAGTTGTTCGTCGCGACATGTACTTAATTAAGAACCCCTCAGTTATGTAATTTCTCGTTGAGTCGCATCCTGAGTATGAATATTTAATTCTAAACAAAAAAACCTCACTATGAATAAGCTCATTATATTTTGTCTAGGAATTCTGGCCACTTCACTTAATGCCAATAGCTATCTAGATACCCTAGTACACAAATCGACTGTCTCTCAAGCTATTGTCTACTATAAAGGGGCGACTATACACAGGACAGCTACCCTCACTAATACCGGCGAGTATGTTGTCCGTATTCAGGGTCTTCCAATATCATTAGACAGAAAATCCATAACGGTAGAGGCTGGCAACTTAACTGAAATCAAGTCTGTCAAAAGTGTATTTGAAGACAGTGTAATCAGTCAACCACTTTCAGATACGACATTAGAAGATCTGAACCAAATATCAGATTCGATAGAACTCCTTAACATATTGGTAGACGTACTGGATGAAGAATATGATATGATCACAACCAATAAGAATTTTGAAAAAGATGAAGAAATTACAAGTGTAGAGGAAGTTGTTCTGGCTTCAGAATTCTATCAATCTAGAGTAAAGGCGCTAAAACTTGAACGTCTTAAGCGAACAAGAGTACTAAAAAGCCTTACCGCACAAAGGGATGCAATACTCAAAGCAAAGCAAGAGTCAGAAATGCAGTCTAATCAAAAAGTACTAAACGTCTATATATATGTCATCAATAAAACTGCAGGCGCTCCTCTGAAGCTCAGCTACTATCATCCCAACGCTGGCTGGACTCCATATTACGATCTAAAGGCAGGAAAAAGTGAAGAAAACTTAGAGTTACTAAGAAAGGCTTACGTCTCTCAAACTACAGATGAGGACTGGGAAAATATCACTGTGACGCTATCTACTTCAGTCCCAATAAACGACAATAGTCTACCACATCTGAGTCCTGTAAGACTCCATCACCAAAGACCAAGTAATACAATAAGCTACTACCCTCCTGTACTTAACACCAATGGCAAGACCGGAAGAGTTATAGATAGAAATACTGGAGAACCTATGATAGGTGCAAGTATCTCTATTGATGGTACTACAAAAGGAACAACCACAGACATAGATGGTCAATTCTATTTTCCAGAAGGTATTGGCAAAAATGTCACCATTTCCTACGTCGGATATGACAAGGTCAATTGTGTACTCCATCAAGAATATACCGTCGTCAGTCTAGTTGAAGGTATGTTGCTCAGTGAAGTAGTCGTAACTGGTTATGGCGGCAGAAGAAATAGAACTGCAAAAAAAGAGGCACAACCGACTAGAAAACAAATCGACTTACAAATCAGTGAAACGCTGAATACTTTGAGCTATAAATTAGCTAGTGCTTATTCAATCAAGTCTGGCTCAGAACCTATCGATGTTTTACTTAAAAAAGAAAATCTACCTACCCTACTGCAATATGAATCGATACCTATCAAAAACGAATCTGCCTACCTCATCGCTGAAATAAAAGACTGGCATCTCTACAACTTAGAACCGGCACCTATCAATCTGTTTATAGATGGTACCTTCAAAGGAAAATCAACTATAAATCCGAATTCTCAAGATGACAACCTCAAAATATCTCTTGGAACTGATCCAGAAATTTCACTCAGCAGACGATGGATTAACAACAAGTACAAAAAGAAAATACTGAGCAGACACAAAGAAGAGATTCACCACTACACAGTCACAGTGAAAAACAACAAAGCGAAATCTGTTACCATTAATATAAAAGATCAGATACCCATCAGTAGTGATACCGCTATCGAAATAGAACCTCAAACTCTGTCAGGCGGAGAACTTGAGCAAGATTCGGGCTTCGTGAACTGGGAAATGACTTTGGAGTCAGGAGAATCAAAAGAATTAGAATTGATTTATAAATTGAAATACCCTAAGAATTACGACATCAATTT
>CALBWK010000074.1 GCA_937969415.1 uncultured Saprospiraceae bacterium
TACGAGTAATGCGATGATTAGTCTATAATATTGTATTTCTCCTTGCTGTAAGAGCACAACGGCAATAGCAATAAAGGATAAAGCGTAAGTGCCGTCAGTTAACTTATCGGTTTGTAAAACAAACGCTATTAGATAAGCCACTAAGTTGATACTGAGCGAAATGAGTAGTGAAGTTATTATTGGGTCGAAGTTCATCATAATGTGTTGGGCTAGGGTAGTGTAACAATGGTCTGGGGAAAGGGTTGTCTGTATTTTTGATAGCTTGATAATTTTATACTCTCCGCACTACCTTCTGACTTCCTGAAGGAAGGACCGCCTCCCGCCTAGGAATGCGACACTGTCAGAATTAGGATGTTGGTAGAGGATGGTTTCAAAAGGAATGTTATACTGTCTGAATTAGGATGGAAGGATTTGCGGATGGATAGGATGGTGGAAAGCGATATTCCCGCACCCAGCAAAAACTATGCACTCTTAACTATGCACTAACCTCCCCTCTCTATTTTCTGTTATCTCTTCTCTATTATCTATTCTTCATTATCTAAAAAGCCCAGCTCCCGCACTCAGCAAAAACTATGCACTATGCACTAACCTCTCCCTCTCTATTCTCTATTCTCTCTTCTGAGAAAACTATGCACTCTTAACTATGCACTATGCACTAACCTCCCCTCTCTATTATCTGTTATCTAAAAAAGCGCTGTTTATGAGCCTAGCAAAAACTATGCACTCTTAACTATGAACTATACACTCAAGAACTATGCACTACCTCCCTCTCTTCTTCTCATCTAGATACGAAGCCCGCATAATCTTATCAGACCCAAATCTGTTTCTAATATGATCTTTGCGTTCCATAAGGGCGATTGCTTTGGCGGTGTCGTCGAAGATGCTGATCTGATAATTGCCGCTGACGAGACCGCTGAATTTGACGCCGATGAGCCGGATTAATTGACGACGTTCGTTGAGACTATCAAAGAGTTCTATAAGATGTCTGGAGAGGACTTCTTCGTTGGCGGTATAGGGTATGCGGCGTTGTTTGGTAAAAGTATTGAAGTCGGCGTGGCGGAGCTTAACGGTGACACAAGAGGTCAGTCTGTCTTTGCTGCGCAGTTCGTAGGCCAGTTCATCGACCATCTTGAGCAACATATTTTTCATATAGCGCTGATCTAGTGTGTCGTCAGTGAAGGTCCGCTCCTTGGACATTGACTTCTGTTCATTGTAAGGGACAACAAGGCTTCTGTCGATGGCATTGGCTTTTTCCCATAGCTTACGGCCTGACTCACCAAATTCCCTTTGCAGCAACTTGACAGGAAGCTCGCTAAGGACTTTGATTTTACGGACACCCATAAAGGAAAGCTTCTTGTAGGTCTGCTTGCCGATACCCGGAATCTTCTTGACGGAGAGGGGAGAGAGAAAGCTCTTCTCTGTGCCACGCGGTATTTCACAAGTGCCGTTGGGTTTAAATTCTCCAGTACCGACCTTTGAGACCAGCTTGTTGACGGAGAGGCCAAAGGAAATAGGGAGGCCAGTTTCTTTGATGATTTTTTGGCGCAGCTCCTTAGACCAGGTATAACAGCCAAAGTGGCGATCCATACCCGTGAGGTCTAGATAGAATTCATCGATGGAGGCTTTCTCATAGGCGGGAGCATCTTCGTGTATGACTTCGGTGACGAGCTTGGAGTAGCGAGAGTAGCTGTCCATATCGCCACGCAAGATGATAGCGTCAGGACATAGATTGAGCGCCATCTTGATGGGCATTGCGCTATGGACGCCATATTTTCTCGCTTCGTAACTGCAGGAAGCGACGACCCCTCGGCGGCTAGTCCCACCGATGATGAGGGGTTTGCCGAGAAATTCGCTGTTTTTGAGACACTCTACCGACACAAAGAAGGAATCGAGGTCCATATGCAGTATGGCGCGATCAAACAAGTATTAAATAATTTTTTGTCGTAAATATCGACAGTATATCGCCGAATAATGCGTCAAAAATAGAATATCTGCACTAGTTATGCACGATATTCTACAGAGTTTTGGGTATTAGAATTGAAATCTGACCGTACCATCAGGATCCAATCTAGTCCCTTTAGTAGGCGTATACTTAATAGCTTGATGTCTGATGAGGAAGGGCTTAAGCTCATAGTCCCAAAATGAGTTACGATTCAGCTCTCTTCGTTCTTTCCATTTAGACTTTCTTTGTGTAAGCTTTTTGGCGTAGGATAAATAATCAGTGCTGAGGCCATAGGTTTCGTGCAGTTCTATTAGGTGGTTGTAAGCGCTGCTGTCCATTTTCTTGATTCTGCTGCTGAGGCCCCAGCGTTTGCTCTTGTTGTAGAACTGGGCTAAAGTATGGAGGTCCCCAGGACTAGGATCGACTTTCTGCTCCAATGTAGATTGACTATCGAGTATAGAAGGGCATAGGACGCTTGTAAATACAACTGTCAGTAGGGTCAATAGGATAAGATTGGTGGACATAATTTCTTGTTAGATTATAGAAATTTCGAAACCAATCAGCATAGAACCAAGTAACCACAAAACTGGTCTTTAGTCCAAATTAGGATCAATATAGGGGTCTTTATCTTTATTGGCCTCCCTTATCCCTTTGTTCTAGCCTTCTTTGCATCTATAAAGCTCTTGATAAATGCAATTAGAGCAATAACACCAGTTAGCGTCATAGATCCAGCTCTGAGTATTTTCATATTATCACCGCTCGCAAGGGCTTTTGGTAGTATTCTAAAGCCTATAGCTAAGAGGACGATAAGGGTCAGTATAACAGCAACGTGCGCTACAGCCTTATTGTGAATTCTTATATTATTTGTCATATAAAGCAGGATAGCACCAAAGACCACAGGTATAAATGCTGTAAATGATTGTGTGGCTTGATAGCCCCATATACCCATTCCTATGAGTGTTACGGCATTGATGAGATTAGCGTTTCCTGCAGACATTATTTTTGATTTTAGTTAGAGGTAAATGTAATGCGTATTAACGGCAAAGTGTTCATTGCCAACAGAGTGTTTTAAGACAAGAAGATAGAAAAAATTTTGAGTATTAACATAAAGTCTGAGTGCAGATTTGCTGAATCGTAGGTGCTCATCTTAAAGATTTTGAAGAGAGCTCTACAGGCAGATTTTTTGCCTAGTAATGTCGGGTAAATTGTATCTCTTATTTATGACTATCTAATGTCAAAAGATGTAGCTGATTAACTGAATGCTAAGTAATTGTTGTATATTATACTTCGGTTACAAAAGAAGAGAGCTACTATCTATTTTAATCCACTTTTGACTTCTTTTCTAACCATAAATATGGATAGTCTAAGGGTATACCCTTGATTCCGAATGGCTATTATTTTTTATGACCCCAGAATTTTAAAATTCAAAATGGAAGTTCAATCAATCGGTACTAGTACTGAAGATCTTAAGAAATCACTAAAGGAATATTTTGGGTTTGATGATTTCAAACTTAATCAAGAACATATAATAAGAAGTATTATCAATGGTAGTGACACTTTTGTCATTATGCCTACAGGTGGCGGAAAATCTCTCTGTTATCAACTACCTGGATTGATGATGCCAGGCACCGCCCTGATCATTTCGCCATTGATTGCCTTGATGAAAAATCAGGTCGATTCTATCAGAGGTTTTCTCAATGATAATGCCTCTGCACACTTCCTTAATTCATCGCTCAATAAGACGCAGATGAAGGAAGTCAAAAAAGATATAGTAGAAGGTAGAACCAAGATGGTATTTATCGCTCCAGAGACTTTGACAAAGGAAGAAAATATTAAATTCTTTAAGGAAGCCAATGTTTCTTTTATCGCTGTAGACGAAGCCCATTGTATTTCTGAATGGGGTCACGATTTTAGACCAGAATACAGAAATATAAGAAGGATGGTTAAGTCTATCAATGATGATATTCCAGTCGTCGCATTGACAGCTACAGCAACACCAAAAGTGAAGTCGGATATCATTAAGAATCTAGAAATGAAGAATGTCGAGGTCTTCCTCTCTTCATTTAATAGAGATAATCTTTTCTACGAAGTTAGACCCAAAAAGAATCCAGCCCAAGCCCAAAAAGAAATCGTCCAATTTGTCAAAGCACAAAATGGTGCTAGTGGAATTATATATGTACAGTCTAGGAAATCTACAGAAGAAATAGCGCAAGTGCTTTCGCTCAATGGGATCAATGCGATGCCTTATCACGCTGGGCTAGACTCCAAGACAAGAAACAAAGTCCAGGATGATTTTCTAATGGAAGATCTCGATGTTATCGTGGCAACGATTGCTTTTGGTATGGGTATCGATAAGCCAGATGTGCGGTTTGTTATCCATTATGATATTCCTAAAAGTATAGAGAATTACTACCAAGAAACTGGACGTGGAGGTCGAGATGGATTGCCAGGGCATTGCCTTGCCTTCTATTCTTATAAAGATATCCTCAAACTAGAGAAATTTCTTAGAGATAAAGGTGTTGCCGAGAAAGAATTGGCAAGTCAACTGATGGAAGAAATCATTGCTTACTCTGAGACTAGCTCTTGTAGAAGGAAGTTTCTTCTACATTATTTTGGAGAGAATTATCCAGAAGAAAATTGCAATAAGAACTGCGATAACTGCAAGCATCCTAAGGAGAAGAAAGTTGTCACAGATCAGATGCATAGAGCCCTCACTGTCGTTAAGGCACTAAAGGAGAATTATGGTGTTAAGCTCATTGTTGACTTTATGATAGGCCGTGTCTCTAAGGAAATAAAAACAGTCAACTTCCAAGAGAAAAAAGATTTTGGTAGTGGCAAAGAAGATGGAGAATTATATTGGCACTCTATCCTGAGACAGGCTATACTCAAGAATCTTCTATACAAGGAAATAGAGCAATATGGTCTATTGAAGTTGACGGATGAGGGTAGACAGTTTTTGGAGAAACCTTATGATGTAGAGATTCCACTTAATAGAGACTTCACAGTAGAGGATGCCTCGATTATGACGGGCGCTTCTGGAGGCACTGCACTTGATGACACACTATTAAAAATGCTCAAGGATCTGCGTAAAGCGGAGGGCAAGAGATTAAGCTTGCAACCGTGGATTATCTTTGCAGAAACTTCGCTTCAGGATATGGCTACCTATTATCCGATCAGCAAAGATGATATCCTTAATATTTCTGGAGTAAGTGCGGGTAAGGCCAAGAAATTTGGAGCACCTTTCTTAGAAATGATAAAGGAGTATGTCGAGCAAAATAATATTGAAAGACCAGATGACTTTGTCGTTAAGCAAGTCGCCAAAAAGTCTAAAAGTAAAGTCACCATCATCCAAGGGATAGATAGAAAATTGCGACTCGAAGATATGGCAGGGAGCCTTGGTATAGATATGCCAGAGCTGTTGTCTGAAATGAACAATATCGTTACAGCAGGCACCAAGCTAGATATCAGCTACTATCTTGAGGACACCCTAGATGAAGGCGTGCTAGAAGATGTGTACGATTATTTTTCTGAAGCAGAATCAGACTCCATAGAAGATGCCGTCAAGGAGCTCGCTGAAGATGATATCACTCAAGAAGAAATCCAGCTCGTCAGAATTAAGTTTATGTCAGAAATGGCCAACTAAGCGCCAATGCTGTTATGAAGTTTCTTATTCTCAATGGTCCTAATCTCAACTTGTTGGGAAAACGTGAGCCAGAAATATATGGTCACCAGACACTTAATGAACTGAGTGCACAACTCAGTCAGACTTTTTCTGAGCACACCTTAGTACATCATCAGACCAATCACGAGGGTGGTCTGATAGATAAGCTACACCAGTATGGTTTTACTTGCGATGGTATCGTAATTAATCCTGGCGGTTACACACATACGTCTATCGCTATCCGCGATGCTATCGCCGGCATATCGACACCAGTTATAGAAGTTCATATTTCGGATATCACGCAGAGAGAAGCCTTTAGGCAGCACTCTTATGTTACAGAAGTCTGCGCCCATCATATAATCGGCAAGGGAGTGGCAGGATATGCTTTGGCTTTGGACTGGCTGATAGAGCAGAGCGCTTGAGATTAAATTTATGTTTTTGGCAAAGCGCAGGGGTCCGGCCATCGGATGTCATACATCTTGAGTCGCGTATGTTTTCCGATAGTGAATTTTTTTCTTCGCCCCGTCTTAGAGATAAGCCAACCGATCAAGGTGGTCAAGCCACCCACGATAACTGACCCACCAGCACTTGTCGTAGAGTTATCTGCGAGCGAACCTAAAGTGCCAAAGACAAGGATGCCACTACCGAGACTCATAAGCGAAACGCCAATTAATTTTCCGGCCTTTCCTTTTTTTCTCCTGAGCCTTGTAATGTCATCGAGCTTGACATAACCTTCATCGAGAACGATGATGCTATCTTCTGGTATAAGGTCTACTATTTCTGATCTTCTCCAACTGTCAGGAAAAGCCTTGGTCCTTATTTCTATTTCATCGCCGACATGATATCTGAATACCTGGCTGGTCAGTGCATCTTCTAATTGGACATAGATCTGGGGTGGTTGCGCTAAGGCTTGAGTTACACTCTGCAGTATAAAGAGGAGTAAGCTAAGTTTTAGGAAAGAGAGTTGCATCTAGTTTCTTGAGCAATTTGATTATGCCTTTCTCAATAACGGCATAATCTACTATTTCTCTTTCTATGTAGATAAACATTAGGCAAACCGTAACATTTTCCTGGGCCAATCTTGCTTGGAGTGGTTGCTTATGCTGGCGATAGGCTTCTCGGATACGGCGCTTGAGCAGATTGCGATGGGTCGCAGAGCGCATTTTCTTCTTGGGAATCGTAACGCTAAACAGGAGTGAGCTGCTCGGTGCTTCGATATCCTCATAATCTAGATGTGGATCTTTGAGATAGACCAGTTTGCAGGGATGCTGGAATAGCGATTGGCCACCATTAAATAGCCGATCTATGAGCTTTTTGCTCTTAAGTCTTTCTTGCTTGTGTAAGGTAAGTTTCTGAGTCATATGTGTATGACTCGACCATTAATGGATGCTAGAGTGTTGTACTCTAGGATTACTTCGTGTGCATTTCGTCAGAGACAGTCAGCTTATGTCTGCCTTTGGCTCTTCTGCTCGCGAGTACTTTACGACCATTTTTAGATGCCATTCTAGCTCTGAATCCGTGCTTGTTGACCCTTTTTCTTCTTGATGGTTGAAATGTACGCTTCATGGTCCGTAGTGTTTAAATAGTCCGTAGTCTCTTAATTAATTAACCCTTTTTTACAAAAGGACTGCAAATGTAGCCTTTATAGGCATAAAGTTCAAATCTCAATTAGGCTAATTGAGCCTACTACTGTCACGCAGTAGTCAGTCTTTAGCCATTCATAGTTACGAGGAACTCCTCATTGGTCGCTGTACCGTTCATATGCTGTCTCAAGAAGGTCATCGCTTCATCAGGCTTCATATCTGCTAAGTGCTTACGTAGCATACGCATTCTTGACATAATACCGTCCTCTAAGAGCAATTCTTCTCTTCTTGTACTAGACTTAGTCAGGTCTATAGCTGGATACATTCGCTTGTTGGCCAATGATCTGTCTAGTTGCAGCTCCATATTACCGGTACCCTTAAACTCTTCAAAGATGACTTCATCCATCTTAGAGCCGGTCTCTGTCAACGCTGTCGCAAGGATAGTCAGAGAGCCACCGCCCTCGATGTTCCTAGCAGCACCGAAGAATTTCTTAGGCTTCTGCAAGGCATTGGCCTCTACACCACCTGATAAGACCTTACCAGAAGATGGAGATACTGTATTATAAGCTCTAGCCAATCTTGTGATAGAATCTAGAAGTATGATCACATCGTGCTTGCTCTCGACCATTCTCTTTGCTTTCTCTATGACGATATTGGCCACTCTTACGTGGTTTTCTGCCGGCATATCAAAGGTAGAAGCGACAACTTCAGCGTTCACACTTCTTTGCATATCTGTCACCTCCTCTGGTCGCTCATCGATCAATAAGATGATCATATAACACTCAGGGTGGTTGGTCGCGATAGCGTTGGCGATATCCTTAAGTAAGAAAGTCTTACCCGTCTTAGGTTGTGCCACGATCAAGCCTCTCTGTCCTTTTCCTATAGGTGTAAAGAGGTCTATCATTCTATTGCCATAATCTTTTCCTGCTGGATGAGAGACCATCTTTAGCTTCTCATCTGGAAATAGTGGTGTGAGGTACTCAAAAGGTACTCTTTCTCTAGTCTTATCAGGATCTAGCCCATTGATCTTAGATACTTTAAGTAGGGCAAAATACTTCTCCCCTTCCTTAGGAGGTCGTACCGCTCCGACGACGGTATCTCCTGTCTTAAGACCAAATAGCTTTATCTGAGATGGAGAGACGTAGACATCATCTGGACTCGTCAGGTAGTTGTAATCTGCTGATCTTAAGAATCCATAACCATCGGACATCATCTCTAGGATACCCGCGCCCTCTATGACGCCATCTATATCTACATCAAACTTCTTGACCGGTGGTCCTTGGTCTTCTCTTGGCTTTCTAGGTTGCCTTGGTTCTCTAGGCTCTCTAGGACCTCTGTCCTTGTTGTCTCTATCTCTATCTCTATTGTCTCTTTTTTGTCTCGGCGGACTAGAGTCTCTTGGATCGCTTTCCCCTTGCTCTCTAGGGGCTTTGGGTTCTCTTGGTTCTCTAGGCTCTTTTTTAGCTCTTGCTGGTTTTCTGTCTTCAGCAGGTGCTTCCATTTCTACCTCTTCCACTTCTGGCTCCGCCTTCTTTGCTTTAGCTACTGGTTTTTTAGCTAAAGGCTTCTTATCAGGTGCTTTTTTCGCTCTAGGTTTTCTTTCTTTTTTGGGCTCATCTACGATAGCATCTGGGCCATTGACTACCGCCTGATGGTCTAGTATCTTATAGATAAGGTCTTGCTTGCTGAGACTTTTGTAGCTCTTTAATTCGAGTTTTTCTGCTACATCTTTTAGCTCAGGAACGAGCATTTCATTTAGTTGGAGTATATCGTACATGGTGGGAATAAGATTATTCTAAATAGAATTTTAGTAACTAGGTGTGATCTTACAATTCTTGAAAAATAAGAGGGAAATCGTAGAAGAAATACGGTGGATAAGGTATCCGAAGCTGTGTATTTCGATGCAAATATATGTTTTTCAATGACAAGATGAAACTTAGCCCATTTTTATACCCTAGAAATCTCAGGTTCTGAGCAATTACTAAGATTTATAAAGGTTTTCTCCTTGATTTTCAATGGGTTATACCTTTGGTAGATAGAGTTTTTCACAATTTTTGTTAATTTTCATCAAATGAAAAGGATGAATTTGAATCACTTCACGACTGTTATTTTTCTATTAGCAGCAATTTTAACAACAACAGCTACTGGGCAGACAGCACTTGATACGCGAATTACTTCAGTAGAATCCCAAGTCATTGATTGGCGGCGTCATTATCACGAGCATCCAGAATTATCTAATCGAGAGGTAGAAACGGCCAAGCACATTGCCACCCAACTCCGCAGCATGGGTATGCAGGTAGAGACAGGTATCGCCCACACAGGGGTAGTAGGGGTATTGGACACAGGTAAGCCAGGACCGACGATAGGTCTCAGAGCAGATATAGATGGACTGCCTGTAACAGAAAGAACTCCTGTGCCCTTTGCGTCGAAAGTTAATACCGAGTTTCTCGGCGAAAAGACGGGTGTCATGCACGCTTGTGGTCACGATACCCATATAGCTATGTTGCTCGGTGCTGCCAAGGTACTGACAGATATGAAGGATGAATTATCAGGCAAGGTGGTCTTTGTCTTCCAACCTGCAGAAGAAGGTGCACCTCCAGGAGAAGAAGGTGGGGCAGAATTGATGATTAAGGAAGGCCTTATAGATAAGTATGGGATCGAAGTAATGTTTGGTCAGCATATATCTTCAGGTCTTGATGTCGGTAAGATCAGATACAAACTCGGCGGTATTATGGCTGCCGTCAACAGTATGCGTATCGTCGTCAAAGGAAAACAAACCCACGGCTCTAGACCCTGGGGCGGTATCGATCCTATCACGGTATCTGCACAGATGATTATGGGGCTGCAGACTATCGTTAGTCGCCAGATGGAGCTTACCAAAGAAGCCTGTGTTATCACTATAGGTAAAATCAAAGGTGGTGTCCGGTCTAATATTATCCCTGAGCAAGTAGAAATGCTCGGTACAATCAGGACACTAGACAAAGATATGCAAGTCGATATCCATAAGCGGATCCGCCGTACCCTCACCAATATCGCTGAAGCTTCTGAGGCAGAAGTAGAAATCGAAATCGATAAGGGCTATCCGATTACCTTTAACAATCATCAACTGACTAAGGATATGCTGCCAGCACTCAATGCAGCCGCTGGAGAAGAAAATGTCATCGTCACCAATCCGATCACAGGAGCCGAAGATTTTTCTTTCTTTGCTCAAGAGGTACCAGGACTCTACTTTTTTGTCGGAGGCAAACCTCTAGATGTGTCAGAGTATGATGCTGCGCCACACCACACACCAGATTTCTATATAGACGAGTCAGGTCTCATTACAGGAGTGAAGACGATGGTCCATCTGACTAAAAGGTATATGGAGTTGCATACGCAATAGATTGGGTTTAAAAAAGCCACCCACCCGATTCAATTGAATCGGTTCCTTCCTTTCAAGACTACCCATCTGAAACTGATGTTTCAGTTCACTCTCTTCAAAGGTCCGTTTATGACCTCTGATACAGCGGAGCTGCACCGTTCATTCATATTAAGGACCTTTGATCCTGCTTCGTCGGACTAGGAAGTCAGAGGATGACTTACTAGAGGAAGAGAACAGACAACTTATTGTATTTCTTAATCACATTAAAGTTTCAAGAGACTTCAAGTATGTTATTCTCTAATTTTTTCTCCCACTTTTTTTCATTGCCAAAAAAAGTTCGCAAAAAACGCTAGTTGTTTGAAAAGCACGAAGGGGATCTATGAATGTCTGTCAGCGATGATACTCTGACTTTCATTTAATGTTTTGTGCTTACTTTTAAGTAGTGCATAGAAAAGGAGTCAAGTCGACTTTTCATTAGTGGTTTAATTCTTTCTCGTCGGCTATCAAACAACGGTCAAGTCAAATTGACCTAAGTGATTGCAAGAAATAGTTTTGAAGTAAAAGATACTACTCTACAGCCTTAGCCACCAAATACTCTACACGATCATAGTGACTGGCTTGCAAAGTTAATTTGAGATCATTGACAGCCCGCATTGAAGTTGTACGATCACCGATTAATTTGAGTTTGCTGGGGCCTTCGGCTAAGTATTTTTTGTGGAGTGCTGCGCTGAGGACTTCGAGGTCATCATAATTTTTGTTGTTAAAAGTGTAGAGTGGTATGCCAGACTCTTCGCGTATACTGACAGCGACGAGGTCAGGATTTTTGATAAGTTCTCCGTAGACGACTTCTGGAATTGTGACTTGCTTGTCAGCATCTTCCTTGCGCAGGACGGTCACCACCATAAAGAAAAATAAGAGCATAAAAATGATATCGGGTAGTGCTGTCATCTGAATCTCCGGGATGGTCAATTTTTTTTCTTTACGTATCATAGTTTTGAATTTTGCAAGTGGTGAACGAGGGCGAGAGCCTTCTTTTAGGTTGTATGAGTGCCTACATAGATACTTGGGCTTCTGATATTCTAATGCCGCAATGCTTGGTGAGTAGCTGGTATTCTTCTTTTTCTAGCTTGTCAAAGTGTTTGCCGAACAACTTTTTGGCTTCATCTATTTTGGTGTCGCGGATGGCGAGTTTGACAGCAGAGAGAAGTTCTAGATAAGTCTGGTAATTGGAATCGGGATGCATCTTGACATTGATAATGGGTTTGATTTTTTTGTCGATTAGTTTTTTGAGGTGGTGGGCGATGGCTAGGTCATAGTCTGTATTGACTTGTGTGCTTTCGACCATAATCTCATCGTTGACATTGATGATGAGGGTGAGTACTTTTTCTTCGTCGACTTTTTCTGTAGGACCCTCTAGAGCGGGCGGTAGTTTCATAGAGATGGCTTTGTCGCGTTGCAGTGTGGTGGCGACCATAAAGAAAACAAGCAGAAGAAAAGCGACATCTGCCATTGAGCCAGAGTTAATGGATGGTGATTTTCTACGTTGGGATTTCATATCTGAGCTTTGCTAGCTTAGATGTGCGGGTGGGTTTTTTTGGTGGGTGGGAAGGAGAATGGGTTGTTAGAATCTAAGTGTGACTAGCACTTGTAGTCTCAGCGTCTACCTCAATTAATAAAGAAGGCTCTAGCTTGATCTATGCTTAGGCGTTAGTAGATATTTATTGACAATGAGCTGTTTAGGTAGGATGCTTTTAGACTATTGGTAACATAAATCATTCTCGCTTTTCAAGTGCTGTCTAAGAAGCGTCAAATCTGTCTATGGCACGAATTTGAGATATTAGCTTTCAAATTAAGTCGATGCTGAAATTGTATAATTTTTGGCGCATTATTTCCGAATATACGAAAGATGTGATACGGATGATTCGACATGAGCTATTTCCGATTCGGTTTATGTGTCATGTAGAGTGGTGATATCCTTCCCAGCCGTAGCCAATGATCGCCATTCTCGCTTGTTATCTAGAGCTCTGCATATTTACAATAGTATAACTACGCCATCCCTCTTGTGTGTGGAGCTGGATAATATTGATTCCTGGATTGATTAATTCTATTTGTTTGTTTTTAGCTGTGCCACTTTGTAATAGTCTGCCTTCTGAATTCAGAACACGATAGCTAATATTTTGGTCTTCGGTCTCTAGGGTGATAATGCCATTAGAAGGATTAGGGTATAAGAAAGTTGATTCTTTGAGAGACAATTCTTCTGTGTTAGTAAGGGTCCATAAAGTATCACAGGGGTAGTTCTTAAAATTGTAACTTGAAGTGCTCGATTCAAAACATCTTATGTCTGTTATGGTATACCTCCACGCATCGCAGAAGTGTCGACCAAATTCCCAATCGTGAGTATGGGTTTGCCCTCCTGTAATAAATCCTATTCCATCTAGAATTGTTCTTTTTGCTTCTAGATCTATCAACGTGTCGTTAACTGTAATTATCGTATCGGTAATCGAAGCATAATTGATCGAGCGCATACTTCCGTCAGGCATCCCATACGTATCGGAGCTATCAATACTTACCGTATAACTGCCATATGTCAGTGAATCGTAATCAAAGTATGCTGAGCAGATGGGTTGATAATTGGTCATATAGTCGTTAGAATTTTCGAAATCATACAGCAGTTGGAGGAATTTTTCATCTTCTATGTAGGAATACACTTTTTTGTCTTGGTAGTAGAAATATTTTATTTCTGTATCAAATGGATTGGAGTATACCACATATAGTTTCAAGTTCTCGATAGTAACTGTGTCTACTATTTCATTGGTCACAAAAGAAACAGTTCCCTCACTATGCAATACCTCATAGATCCATTTAGTGCCAATGTCCCAGACTGGTATATCTTGGCTATGTAAACTACCTACGGACAAGGCAATGAGTACAATTAGTAATGATTTCATGTTCTGTTTGGATTTAAGAACTCTTGCTCTACTTAGGAATAACAGTCAAAATACGATTTATATAATAGTCTATTGGCTAATTCTTCATTGAAGAGACTAATATGTTATGTGCCTCCCGAGTCCTTACTTAAAGCACCTATGGACCTATTCTCAGTACCTTACAACTTAACAAATCTCTCTACATAAGGCTCCGCACCATCGTGCTGTATAGAGATAAGATAAGGACCTACACTTATATTTTCTAAGTACAGCTCAATAAAAGCCTTCTGTCTATAACGAGATTGCAATACTTTCCGCCCAGTTATATCATAGATAGTTATGTTGCCAGTTTGCTGTGAGTCGAAAATAAAATTTACTGACTCTTCTGCTGGGTTAGGATAAATAAGAACTTCTGGATGAATAGGCTCTTCTATTGCAGTAGTTGTGGAATCCACAGGAATATTAATCAGGAAAAGGCTGTCGTAACTTGCACACAATTCTATGATGTTACCCCGTGAATCTGTTGCAAAGATGTTTCTAAATTCAAAGAATATGGTGTCTCGACCATCTAGATTTGTGGTTGTTACTTCAGGTTTCAACATAGGATATAATCCTCCTAAATTCTCTAAGTCTTCTGCTGCAGTACCATCAGTATTGGTCAAGCCCACTGAGATAGGACCGATGATGTTGTACTCAAATTCTGTTATCGTATCACCATAGCTAGCGACAAGTACTTCTTCGGAAAAACTTTCATTAGCTTCATTCAAGGTGGTGGGCTTATCTAATAGGCCAAAGTAATTTGTATCTATGACTACGTCAAAAGATATTCCGTGTAAATCAAGATTGTCGAGATCTCCTAATAGCCCGAAATTTAAATCTACTTGACGTTGGAAGAATCCTGGCGTTTGTGCATTTATTATGTTATCTAACCCGACATTGCTATGTAGGCAAACATCTGCTACTTCAAGTGGTAAGACGTCAGGCTTCCTTAGCGTTCTTGTTAGACCTAAGTTCTCTTTCAATTTGTCTAGATCGTAGTTGTTAATCGAACCGTCTCCAGAGACATCTGCATATCGGGCATTCTGATTCAACAGTTCTGATGACCAATAGTCACTGTTGTATCCGCGCCATTGGTTAGATACAACGGGTCTTTGAGTACCTGTAGCTCCAGAGTTGATAAAATTTCCGAGCCTCACGAGGTCTTGTGTAGAGACACAGCCATCGTCATCAATGTCACCAGGCCAGACGCAATCTGTAGCACAAGCCGCATAGAGGTCTTCGCAAGCGTCTTGGGTATGTAAGTTTTGGAATTCTTCCTTTAGGTTTGTAATGCTGGTGGCCCAGTCATCAAAAATTGAAAAAGAGACATCATCTTTTGAAATGAACATATGATCTGCAAAATCTATACCGCCAGAAGTTGAGGGCATAAGTATCTCGTCTTCTATAAGTGTAGTTATTGTCCGATGATCATTATTGACTAGACCTTCATTTTGCATAGACCAACCATCTGGGTTGTTAGGTCGACCCGTATAAGTATAGGTGGTTGTATCACTACTTGTGGGATTATTGTTACCTCCAGCTATAATTGGTGTACCTAATGGTGATAAACCATTAAGTAAATTGACTATGCACTCTACATTGAATGCTCCTGCGCATTTAACTCCTGCTCCAAAATTGCCATAGGCAATAGAGGAATGTGCTTGATTGCTTAAGAATACTAAACTTTTTATAGCGGCGATATCTTGGGGTACGGTAATAATTTCGTCAAGACATTGTATGTGGGTATCAACATTATCTTTGTTGTAGGTGTAGGTACAGTTAAGTTCTCTGTCATAACCACCGTAGTCATTAAAGAGACAACCTAAGTCGTTGTCTTCCCAGATACATAGACGAAATTCTGATACTGGACGATCTCCTTTGTAGATATATTTTAGTCTGGTGTACACGGTCTGATTACTTTCTGGATTGTTCTTGCAATTGATGACATAGTTCATCTGATGGAATTCCATACCTATTCCTCTTGAAGCAGATTGGCCGACTTCTCTAAGATCATTGAAAACTGAAAACAACATCTCATAGGGAACGAATTCTGGACTTTCTTCTATGGTTATAGGATAATCACCTTGAAGAGGATTATAAATACCATTTTGATCTATGTCGACAAAAGGCGCTAGGGTTTCTACTGGCGCCCATTCTCCTAAGTATGGATTGCCTATTGCTGGCCATTCCAAGATGTCTGTGGCTATATTTTCTTCAGTCAAATAGCCTTGAGCAAACAGCCTTTTTGCAGATTCTAATTCTACTCTTGTTACTTTCCAGATACGATTATAGACTGTACAAATAGGCTCTGTCATCGTTGCTTCTGACACAATTGGCCCCGGGGTAAAGTCACTGCCATTGCTGCCATAAGTATTGACGGAGATCAAGGACTCACCATTTTCATCTATACTACTCATCCATATCGTTCTGGAGAAACCTGATTTAAATAAAGTCTCTCCATTTGAATCTAGATAGGGGTCTAACGGGTTGAAGTTATTGTACAAGAAACCAACTCTATGTAGTGTATGTGTCCTTGTATGATTGGTAATGCCTTTCGAGGTTAATGGGTAGTCGCATTGAGCAGATAATGCAGTACCTAATAGACAAGAGCAAAGGACTAGTAATAGATTTTTCATAAGTTGTTGTTTTGAAGTCTCCCTATTCTTTATAATGTAGTTGGCCAGTGTAGATTTTATTTCATTTTCTTTTTTAGTTTTTTATAAATGTGACTCTATGTGGTTTATTGTTTTCATCAACAACTCTTAAGGAATAAAATCCCGAATCAAGGTGCTCTATGTCGAGGTGCACTTGATTTGTATGAGAAATTTGTTTGTGCATCATAAGTCTGCCTTGGAGGTCGTGGATTTCTAATTCTGTGATTTTGGAATCATCTAAGTTTATGGTGAGTCGATCTATGGCGGGATTGGGAAATAGAGTAGGTGACACAGTGACTACATCATCTACGCTAGTTGTAACACAATCTGTTTGTCCATTTTTTATGCTTTCAAAATCTGCCCTCAATTCCTCCATCAGTGCTGGCCATCGATCAAAAATTTCTAAGTTGAGACTATTGGAGTCGTAATACATATGATCTACATAATCTATAATGCCTTGGTCTCCTGGTTGTAAGTCCGTGTGTACAAGTGAGGTAACAGATCTTCCGTCTAGGCTACCCTCCACAGAGGTGAGCATAGACCAGCCGTTAGGATCATTAGGTAAGTCAGGAAAAGAGAAAAGTGTGGTGTCTTGGCCACCACCTGCGATAGGATGACCTAAGCCTCCTGTAACAAGTGGTGTGCCATCTTTCCAGGTGCCATTGAGATAACTATAGAAGTCCTCAGGTCGGGTAGGGTCAAGGCAAGAGTCGCATCCTGAGTTACCAAAACCACCATTGAAATAAATTAGACTGGATTGAGGTGTATGACTCAAATACATAAGACTTTGTATATTCTTAAAGTCAGGTTCCGGAGAAGGGGCAAATACTCTCCCTAGTTGATAGGTATAGTTTGCAGCCAGCTCTTGATGGTAACCTGAGCCCATATTAAATTGATAAATTGAAGCATCTTGCCAAATGCCTATTCTAAAATCCTTAAGCTCTAGATCTCCCCGATAGATATATTTAAGTCTAGTAAAAGTGGAGTTATCTAATACAGAGAAGGGATCACAACGTGTCACATAATCGAGCTGATGGACTTCAAGTCCTATGGCTTCTCCACCAGTCTCTCCATGAGGTGATGATGATCGGTCATTGAAGACGGTAAATAACATCTCATAAGGAACAAAATCAGGGTTCTCAGTCAAGGCGATAGGATAATCTCCGTCGAGAGGATTGTAGATGTTGTCATTGTTCCTGTCAAAATAAGGTGCCATTTCATAATCTGGAGCAAATTCGCCCATCCAAGGATTGTTTTCTGTAGGCCACTCTAGGATATCTTTAGGGATGTTATGTGTGCCCAATTCTCCACTTGCAAAGTCGCTCTTGAGCTTTGCGAGTTGGTCCGCAGTCACCTTCCATATGCGTGTATAATAATCGCAAGATGGATCTTGTGAGTACCCTGATTGTGGTAAGGGTCCTGCATGATAATCAACGCCTCCAGTACTGTATGTCGAAGCAGCTGTATGCAGAACTCCAGAGCTGTCTATGCCCCCTGTCCAAAGGCCCTTCCAGTCATAATACCTTATACTGTCTAGTCCATTGGGATGTCGATATACCATATCGTCTTCTGTGCTTTCTAGGCTGCCGACCCTGTACATTTTATGTTTTGTGACAAAATTGCTAATGGTAGCACTTTCGCTTAGAAGAGTGTTGCCGCAAGGCTGGGCGCTGAGTAGAAAATATAGAGCAGATAACAAGACGGTTAGTAGAAGTTGTTTCATAGTTAAGTTTATGTGTTCTAAATCTACTTAGACCTCAACTTCTATTCTGAATTATATACACTCTTGTCGCTGTGGACATAAGCTATCTATACTTTAGCCATCACCTACCCTCCACATCTACGTGACCGCGTCCGCCTGACCATTAGATTTGTGTTATTCTGGGGTTCTTCTTGAGATCAAAACTGAGGATACATTACGAATCTAGAGTCTATATCTGTCGATCTCTCAAACATTATATTGGTCGCTTCACTGAGAGGTAAACCTGTTATATATAACGAAGGGATTACGTGTAACCAGCGTGTC
>CALBWK010000075.1 GCA_937969415.1 uncultured Saprospiraceae bacterium
ACTTTGGATATTTCTTCCATAGCTAAGACATAGGATAAGGTATCCATTCCTGATCCGCCGTATTCTGACTTGACCAGCATTCCTAAAAAGCCCATCTCACCCATCTGACTCAACTGTGCAGTAGGGTGAATTTTTTTTGAATCTCTTTCTATGACACCAGGCTTAAGATCATTTTGAGCAAAGTCTCTTGCCGCTTTTTGTATCATTAGTTGTTCTTCAGAAAGTAGGAATTCCATATCAATAAGGATTATTTATTTACGAGTGCAAAAGTACTCTCAATTTTCAACTCAAACCATAACAACTCTTCCTATTTTTTAACTTAGAGTTAAGTAGATTGTTCAATTCAGTAAGGACAATATTGACAGCCATTTTGACAACAGTGTCCTCTACGCAATAGAAACCAGCGACTTAGGATCATAAGACCTTCTTTATTAAGGGTGTAGTCGACCATATGCGTAAGTGTCGTTGGAATACCAAGAGCAGCTATTTCCGCTTTCATGGTAGCATCAGGAAGAGTTGTAGAATTGTTTATTTCTTGTGCCATTGCCATTATAAGACAATCAGGGCAAAAACAACTGTGCTCTGGATTAGCCCAAGTTATTGGAGGATAACTTGTACACCAACAGCTTTTGTCGGCTTTACAATTAAATTCTACAGAACATTGTTTACACTTACTCATTGACCTCTGGTAGCCAAGCATCCTGTATTACCATAATAGGGTACGATTGCACCTTTGGAACAGTATCTTGACCTAAGACTTCTCCACCAGTCTCATTTATAGACTCGGCACCTGTTACATAAAAGCGGATGCGTAATCCATCAGCTAGTTTCTCATAGTCTACAAGGAGATCAGAACCCATAACTTCAAATCTTGTGATAAAATGATTGCCACGCAAGTAACCGTCAAGTTTGATACTGTTGAGTTCATCTATGCGATAGTGTCCTCTAACCGCGTCTATAGCTTCTAGTCCATAATAGCGCTTATCTTCTGTGCCATAAGTAATGATCCAAGGATATAGTCCAGTCTGATCAGGAGCACCAATCCTGATGCCCATATCAACAAGGGTAGAGTCCTTAGGTGAATTGAGGATAACCAGTTGGCCTTTATAATGGCCTATCCAGTCCATAGGGAATGCGTAGTTTACCTGAATAGGATCTTGAAATTCATTAGTAGCAATGGTGGTTTTGTAAGATTTACAACAACTCAAGAGTGCTAGAGCTATTATGCAATACAACCCCCGTATCATCTTCAAAATCATTAATATTGTATTGTTGACTAGATTCTATAATAGTTTCAAACCATATTGTATCCACTGGTACTCTAAGGTATCTAATGCAGTCATATTACTATGCAAAAGTGCTTATTTCTTACTCTTCTTGTAGTTTCTAGTTATTCAACTTTTAGTCAGGCTTACTTCCAGCAACAAGTCGATTATAAGATGGTCGTCACTCTAGATACAACCGACCATACTGTCAAGGTCTCCGGACAGATGGAATATCATAACAATTCCGATACTGCTCTAGATTACTTGCTGATACACGTCTGGTGGAATGCTTTTTCTGATAAGCAATCTGCTTTTGCCCATCAACAGTATAAGACCAAAGACCTAACTTTTCATTTTGCCAAGGCGGAAGAGATGGGCGGCTATGATACGCTAGCTTTTAGTCGAGGGTCTGAAGTCCTAACATATGATAATTATGGGGACGCTGAAATGACGCATCCTGATATTCTGCAATTAAATCTGGATGAGCCTATAGCGGCTCGGTCGAGTAGCACAATTGAGTTTAGTTATGTCCTCGATGTTCCTTCAGTTTTCAGTAGACCTGGTTTTGACGGACAGCTCTACAGAATGACCCAGTGGTACCCTAAGCCCGCGGTGTATGACAGCGAAGGCTGGCACCCAATGCCTTATCTTTCCTATGGAGAGTATTTTGCCGAATATGGCGATTATGAAGTGGAACTCCGGCTCCCATCCAATCATAAGGTGGGCTATACTGGAGTTGCTTCAGGTCAAAAAAACAGCGCAGGCGGTCTGCTGATAACGGCTAAGGATGTTTTGGATTTTGCTTGGTTTTCTTCTAAGTTCTTTGATACGCAAACCAGAAAAATAAATTTAGAAGGCAACACGATATCTCTAAACTTACTGACCAATGATACGACAGATTCTGAGACACTATTGGACTATGTCGAAAGAGGACTTACTTTTTATTCCAATGAAGTCGGTCTCTATCCTTACCCGCAATACACCTTAGTCTATGATGAAGGTAGTGATAGAGGTGGGATGGAATATCCGATGATCAGTATGGTGGATATGAGTGGCTTAGGTCAGAATCTAGATAATCTTATCGCGCATGAGATTGGCCACAATTGGTTTCAAAGTATCATAGGAAGTAATGAGCGCAAATATCCGTGGATGGATGAGGGGCTCAATTCTTTTTATGAACGGGCATATAACGACTTCTATTATAGCGATGCAAACTTTGAAGTCTTACCTGAATTTATCCAGCCAGCTAATAATGAATTGAGTATGCTGAGTAGTGGCGTCTATCACTATAGTTGTTGCGGTAAACTGTCCTGCATTGATACCCCTTCTAATGATATGGATCTTTTCAGTTATGGATCCAATAGCTATGAACGCATGGCTTGGCATCTTGAATACTTAGAAGCGTATCTGGGAGAAGAAATTTTTAGAGCGGCAATGCGTCGATATTTTGAAGAATGGAAGCAGCGTCATCCGCAACCATCAGATCTACGAGCGATATTTGAAGCCGAAAGCAATAAGGATTTGACTTGGTTTTTTGATGGTTTATTAAAACAGAACAGCCGATTCGATTTTAAGATAGAGGAGATATTGAAAGGCAATGATAATCTAAGTGTGAAAGTTTCGAATAAGACGAGTTTTGATATTCCATACAGTGTAAGTGCTTACAACGAAGAAGATCTTTTGTTACACGATGTATGGGTTGAAGCTGGTACAACTTCTGTTGCCTTGCCTGCAGATGACTATAGTCGTATCTCCGTGAATGGGAAGCTTCCGTTTGTGGATGATGATCGTACCAATAATCATATATATCCCGATAGGTTACTCCCTAAGGCGAGACCACTGCGGTTTGGTTTCTTAGCCAATAATGCAGACAGTCGCCATCATATGTTATCGTTTGTACCTTTTCCGTCTTTCAATGCTTATGATGGATTGACGTTGAATACATTATTGTACAGTGATTTTTTTCCATATAGGAAATGGAGGGCTTTTGTACAACCTGGGCTTGGGTTTAAGTCAGGTAGCTTGGCTGGAAGGTTTGGAGTGGAGCGAGATTTGTTTTTAAATGATTCACGAAGGACAAAAGTTACATTGGGATTGAGCGGTAGGAGATATCATTATAGAGAAAAAAATATTGGCGAAGAATCTTCTGCATATACTAAACTGACACCTTCTGTACAGTTGCACTTAGCCTCTGGCGTATTTAATAGCAAGTACTTGGAATATAAGTTGCATCTGATCCGCAGATTAGATGTGTTAGATGATGTTGCAGGTATTCTCAATGAAAGGATACATCAGTTTTCTTTTAGAAGTACGGGCAATACAAGACTCGGAAAACGTTCTTTGTTATTGCAAGCTGAGTATGAAAACTATACTGTCTTTTCGGAGCAAAAGCGATATCTAAAGTTGACTCTAGAACATACTCGGCAGATGCATTATACCAAGGACTCTAAGTTTTTTGTTAGAGTATATGGTGGCTATTTCCCTATTAATACTGAACGAGAAAGGGCTTCGTTTGCTTCGGTCTTTTCCAAAGGAGCCATTGCTCTTACACAGCAAGCCTATACCGATCATACCTATGAGGGGTATTATTTTGGCAGGTCGGAGCAAGAGGGTGTTTACTCTGCTCAGTTTTCTGGAGAAGAGGGGGGCTTTAAGTTGCCATTGTCCAGTCGCTTCCCCACAATAGGCAATAGTAATGATTGGGGCTTGACATTAAACTTTAAGGCGGACTTGCCTGTGGATATATTTAGAAAAATAGGTCTTAGACCTTGGCTCGATGTAGGTCTTCTCAATACTAAATCATTGACATCTAGTCCTCTAGAGACACAACTCTACTTTGCAGGAGGTGTAGCGCTAGAGTTAGGCGAGTATGCTGGAATTTATCTGCCTTTGTTCTATTCTTCACAGTTTGATGTGCCTCTTGGTAGCAAAAATGTCTTGGAACGAATAAGCTTTAAGATTGATATCCAAAGGTTAAATCCTTGGCGTATGAGTGAAGGTCTCGAGTTTGCTTTTTAGTGTTCATCCCGATTAGTGTAACTGCTAATAAGAAAAAATATCAAGTTAATCAGAAAAATACTGCTGTCTCTTAATGTCCTGCTGGTCATACTGACGTTTATGGCTTATGTGACTCCTCATGTTGATCCAGAGATTACACCCTTGTTTCCTATCATTGGTTTGGGGTATCCAGCGCTTTTGTTCTGCAATATACTGGCTATAATAGCTTGGCTGCTGTTAAGGTCTAAGTGGGTGGGATTGTCTGCACTGACGCTATTGCTGGGTTACTCTAGTTGCTCTCGACTCATTAATATAAATTTGGTAGATGATTATGGTGGTAAGAAAATAAAAGTAGCAACCTACAATGCCAACTTCTCTAAGCCTATTACTTTAAGTAATATTCACAAGGCTGCATTAGAAAAGTCTTTTGTAAAATACCTTGAGCGACATTCAGATGTCGATGTGCTTTGTGTGCAGGAAATTGGTAGCGCTACAAAATCCTACCTAGAGAAAGCGCTCGACTTTCCTTATCTGCATACTGTCGAAGGCAAGACAGTGGCCATTTATTCAAGATATCCTTTTTCTGATATTGGTGATATAGAATTTAGTTCCACAATCGCCAATACTTGCTTGTGGGTGGATATAGTGGTCGATTCTGATACTTTACGTGTGTATACGACTCACTTAGAATCTAATCGATTTGATGGAGTAGTGCCGGATGTTATTGTCGAAGATACGCCAGAAGAAATGTCAAATTCTGTCTTGTTAGGTATCGTACAGCATCACCAAAAATTTTCCATAGAACGGACTCGACAGGCACAGTTGATTAAGGAGCACCAACATAGCTCGCCTTATAAGTCCGTAATCTGTGGAGACTTCAATGAGACGCCGCAGTCGTATGTGTTTCAGGTTCTAGCAGATGGAATGCAAGATTCTTTTCAAGAAGAAGGCAATGGGATAGCATCTACCTTTGGAGAAAGGATTCCTGCTTTACGTATAGATCATTTGCTGGTAGGTCAGGAATTTGAGGTCCTTGACCATACTATATCACGATCACAATTTTCTGATCATTATCTTGTTATCGCGGATTTGGGTTTGTAGAAAAGGTATTTCTTGTTAAGCGTTTCCCTCTTTTGCCAACCCTTCCTTTATTAAGGATGCTGAAGCTGCTTTAAATTCTTGCCAGTTAAATTGTTTGTCATTATTCTTATCGAGTCCACTGATCATGGTGTCTGCGACGATACCTGAAAGCAGACTACTGACTTTGGCTTTCTTAATGAGTTTTTTGAGTTCTTTTTTAGTAAGATACCCGTCCTCATTTTTGTCAAAAAATCTAAAAGCAGCATCTGCTGATTCGAACTCTTGCGTAATGAGAATCCTTAATTTGTTGAGTATTACTTTCTTGCTAGCCATTTGCTTACTAGAGATTTTCGTAATAATCTAAATCTCCTTTAAGAATGCCAAAGAAGTGCATTTCACTATGGATGCCTTGAGATAATTTTGTTTCTAAGAACTCACTGATAGACGGATTAGTGCCCATTGTATGCGAAGCATCTTGGTGGAAAAACATCCATTGCTTTTGATTGGGCCAAGCTGACTCCTCTTGCCCATATAAGTTGCGGAGTAGATGGTAATCATTGACATCTACTAGGCCATCTTCATTGATGTCTGCGGCGAGATAGGTATAAGGATTGTTGAAAGTAGACTCACCTCTGATAAAACTTTCAAGGATATCTATATCTGCTTGTGTCACTTTTGTTACATCACCTGGCTTATAAGCAGAAACTTGGTAGACTCTTAAGGCGCTGATGTTGTTTATGACATAACTGCCATCCTCTTCTGATCTGCCTTTGGGTACCATATGGTAAGTAGATTGCTGATTGCCTTCTATTACTTGTTGTGATTCCGTATCTCGATATCTGACATCCACACCTGAAATTTTGTTGCCCGCAGGGTCAGTAATCATCCCGGTTACTATCATACCATCACCAGCTGTTGGCGCTTCACAATCAGGTATTTGTGCCCCGTTATTTTGAATACTAATGGTCACCAAACAATACGATTGTCGACCTTGTGCATCAGTAACATATACTCTCGTCTGATTGAGGCCTACCTCAGCACAAGTAAAGGTCTTAGACATTTCTTCTCCTAATTGATCAAACGAAAAAGTCAAAGTGTCATTGTTGCAAGGATGAAAGCTGTTTACATCGACATCTTTCGCCCAGATATCGACCATGCCATCGTCCGTAATGCCATCGCCGTCACTGTCTACAGGCATCAGGGCGACATTGATTGTAGCTAGGCAATAGGGTACAGGCCTTATAACATCAGAGACAGTTACATTGGTTTGACAACTAGCATTTATTCCACAACCGTATTCTAGTTCATACAAGATTGTTGTCATTCCTATGGGGTAGAATCCAGATGCGTCTTGGGTTGTCGTATCTGCGTGTATAGAATTGTTGGTTATTTGATATTGACCTCTACACGGCTGCCCAGATGCTGTTGCTGGCGGTAAGACTAGATCAAGACCATTGCAAGCATCAGCATTGACTGTTAGGTCTTTTGGACAGTTGATACTGGCTGGTTCTCCGTTACTAATCTTGAATACTTGATTAAATCTCCATATGCCTCCGGGGTGGCCAGGCCTATAAGTACACCAATCGATTACGGTCCATTCTCTTACTATCTTATCACAATCTGGCCCAAATGCAAAGCGGGAATCAGAATGGCTTGTGCCTACTTGAGTACAAAGCACATAATCAAAAGTAGGTCTGTCTACGCCTGAGGGAAGACTATCAATAGTAGCCATATTATTACATCCTTCTAGTGCATATTCACTCTCTGGCCAAGTAATATTATTGATGGTAAACGTGCCTGCTAGAAAAGTCAATGTTTGAGAACACTCGATAGTATTATTGTTCTCATCTACGGTGCTCCACTGTCGTACTATAGTGCCTACGTTACAACTATTGAGATTTTTCGTGACACTTGCCAAGCCTGCAGGGTATTGGTGCCCATTTTTCATAATATAGGCCTCTCCATACAAAGAGAGATTGAATGTCTGCGCCTGGCAAGTTAGCGTTTGATCTGCTGGGCAGTGCAGGGTAGTTGTAGCAGCACTCAAATTCCAGAGAATGCCAAGCTGGAATAGTGCAATAAGTATTTGTGATTTCATAGAGCTTAAGGCTAGGTGAGCTATATAGAAATCAGCTGTTGGGATAGGTGAAGGTAGGAAATTCTCTTTTATATCCCTAGCTAAATTGGGGATGATTAGGAGGATTAGATATTGTGTAAGGTAAGGCCTTAGAAGGTGAAATTCGTCCTAAGACTTATGACATTGAGTTCGTACTTGAGTTCAGAAGTACCAAAAAATTGAGTCCTGTCAATAAGATTAGACATACCCCATTCTGAATCTAGTAGGATACTCCAATGTTGATTGAAACTGTATTTCACTCCAGCAGAAAAGCCTAGATTGGTATTGTTGAATACTGAGTCGTTATTGTTGATAGGGCTCCTTCTTCCTGGAGTAGGCTGTATAAACTTGTTGAGTTCTGAATCTAACTCTTCGCTATATGTATATCTCAATCTCAAACCTGAGTTGACAACTACTGCGCTCGTCACGGAGTAGTCTAGACTGAGTGGTACATAGATTTGCTTGAAATTATTTAAGCCTTGAGAGTAGACATCGGTTAAGCTGGTTGGTTGTGATTGTCCACCTAAGATTCTTCTTTCGCCACTGAACGCATTTATACCTAGACCAGTATTCAGAGCGAACTTCTCGGAAATTGGAAACTTAACACCAGATTCTATACCTATACCCGAGAATTGTAGGTCTGTAGACATTGACACCAAAAGACCTAGATCAAATTTTAAGAGCTTTCTTTTTGGTTTGTTGTCTTCCCGTTCTTGCTCAATTTTTTCAAAACCTAATCCCGCATCTATAGGCCCTATCGGTAGGCTAGGGTTGAGTTTTGAAATTGTACTAAGTTGTTGAAGGGTAGTTATAGGTTCTTTTTCTTGACTGAGATTTTCAGTAATTGAATGCTCCTTATATTCTACAGCTGTGCTAGGTATATTATATTCTTGATTAGAATTATTGGTTTTAGACCAATCTGATGTTGACTGTAAGTCTGTAGGTCTATGTGAGTGCGCTGGCACTATGGTAGTAGAAGGGGTAGGCGTAGGACTATTAATTGTGATGTATTCTTTCTCTACGATAATTTTCTCTACTATAACTTCTTTAATTAGGGGATTGGTCTTGTAGAGATAGCCAAGAAACAATGAAGCTACCAGCAGAGCACCAGTTAAGCTTAATAAAAAGGGTACTTTCCAGTCTCTCTCAGGTTTTTCCACAGGAAGGTGCTCATCTAGCAAATCCTGCATCTTTAACCAAGATTGATCTGTAAATTCTTTATTTATGTTGTCAGTGCTATCCTGCATTGTAGTTTCTAAGTAATAAACCTTGTAGTTTTTTCCGAGCATCAGAGAGGTGCCACTTAGACGTCCCTACACTGATGTTTTTTCTCTCAGCAATTTCTTTATGTGTGTATCCATAGATGGCGTAAAGTTTGAAGACTTCTCCACTTGATTGCGGTATTTGATCTATTAGTTTAATCAAATCTTCTTCATAAAGCTTAGTCAGAGCAACAGGATAAGACACTTGTCTTTCCTCTTCTTCAAAGACCATAAACTTCATATAGTTTCCATCCTTACGAACTGCATCAGACACACATCTAAAGACAATCCTTCTCATCCATCCCTCAAAGCTGCCTTTGTTCTCAAATGTGCTGATTTTGGTAAAAATCTTGAGAAACCCATCATTGACGATGGCAGAAGCTTTGTCCTGGTCGTGCATATAGCGCATCGCTACAGACATCATTAAGGGAAAGAATGATTTATAAAGAGTCTCTTGACTCTTTCTGTCATTCTTCTTACAGCCCAATATGATTTTGTCCAGATTCAACTTAGGAGTACATAATTTATTGATTATCCTAAGGTACGAATTTTCTGTAATTCTTTTTTACATCCATCCTCCGTTGAGGTCGGCGCATAAAAAAAGGTCAAAAGTTGCAACGATAAGACTTGAACCTTAGTTGAGATTGGTCTAGCACTGCAACTTTATGACCTGGAAAGAGTTTGGAAAAAACATCCTCATTCTTCAATGGTAATTGTTTTTTCATAGCTGATATCTGGTAAGACGTTAGACTCGTTCTATATGGTTGGGTCTAAAGTCCAATTTTCTGCAAAACTTAATCGTATATTGATTTAGAACATACACAAATAACAGATTATCAGTAGGTTATAATTAATTCTTGACTACTTTTCCCGAGTATATTTTACCGTCTATACCGTTGATTTTCAGGTAATACAGCCCAGATTGGAGTGTTTCTACAGAAATCCAGCCTTCTAGGGTTGTTTTTCCAGCTTGTGCTTGTTGGCCGCTTTGATTATACAGTACATAATCACTGTTATAATGCGCAGAAAAGACTTTTTCGACAGCTGGATTAGGATATAGCTGCAGCGAATTTTCTGATATATCTGAGGTAGATGTAAGTGCCCTATCTGTCGTTATAAAGTCATCGATACAGAAGTAGGTCGGTGTGTTGATACCAAAAGCCCCGACATCAGAAGACTGCATTGTAAAAGACAGTGTATCTACATTTTCAAATCTAGTCAGATCTACATAGGTCCAAGTGTCCAAAAGGTAGTCTTCCGCAGGGTCATCAAATCTATAGTCGGCAAGGAATACAGTTATAGAGTCATTGACTACATTTCTATTGCCATGTTCTTTGATGGTGACATAAAAAAAGTCTGGATCTGTACCATCCTCTCCTCCAAATTTTTTGGAGAACTGGTTGCCATCTTGCATTACCCGATATGCATAAGTGCTATTGTTGATATAGAATCCTTCTACCACACCACCTTGAGCTGCTCCTGTAGTGTTCAAGAGAGTTTCGCCTAACACAAAGGTGACCGCATAGCCCTCGCTGTTGTCATTTCCTGTTCCAGTAATACTACTGTATTGATTGGTGAAGCTTCCGGTAACGGTATCAGTAGTGTTTGATATCGCCCAACCAGACCACGCATCAAAGGTAGCATCGTAACTGTTGGGCAGAAAAATATTGCCCTCTGAAAAGCCTCCACTCCCATCAGAGCCATTCAAAAAGGATTCTAATGTAGGTAAGCTGTTCTCGAAATCTGCAGTCGTCTGCGCAATTGAGAATAAAAATGAAAGTAGACCTAAAATTGTAAAAATAGTCTTCATAAAATTTGTTGTTTTAGCTTAGAATTTGATGTTGAAAGAAAAGGTATAGTTTCTGCCGGGCATAGGTCGACGTTCCACTACTCTATATTCGTTGTCTAATATATTATTGACACTAAAGGAGAATATTCCTATGAGTCCAACTTTATTTAGTTTGTATTTTTTCTTGTGATTCAGTTGTAAGTCTGCGAGGAAGTATCCATCGACATCTTCATTGATACCTCTTACTGGACTCGTATACCTGTTGTCAACTTGAAAGGAGAATTGATGACGGTTGATCTTCCATCCTGAGCTGAGGGTATGTAAGGGAGTATATATGAGTTGGTCTCCAGCACTGATACGTTGGCCTGAGATGGCTTGCAGATGTGTCGAGCGCCCGTAATGATATTGTGCAGTCCATTGCCAATTTGTTTTATGGAATTGACCAGATAGTTGTGAGTTGACTTCTATACCTCTGCTTCTAACTTCGGCAATGTTTATAGCAGAGACAAAGCCAGTTTCAGTAGAAGGCAACCACAGTATCCAATCCTCTAGTTTTCTATGGTAGATAGTAGCGTCAACGGCTAAGTGCGCTCCTTTGTGTGCAAGCGTTAGTTCTTGGTTCCAACCTCTTTCTGGTCTTAAGTCGGGATTGCCACCCGGTCGCCAGAACAGATCATTGAGGCCGGGTACTCTATATTCTCTTGATATTTTGAGTCTTATAGATTGCGATCCGCTTTGGTGGTTGATTGTAAGACTTGGGAGAAGGGGAGGACTAGTAAGATTATTCCATTCGGTTCTAAGCGCAAGTTTGATATCTGCATAATTGAAATCTCGATGTAGGCTCGCATAGAGTGCAGCTTGTTGGAAGGTGTTCTGATTGGCATCATAGGCGTCAGTATTACCTACAGTATGGTTCAGGTCTAGCTTTGCTTGGAATTGGGTTCGGGCATAAGATTGAGTGACTGTTGTTGTCGACAACCATCTCTTAAAATTATTTCTTGCTGCTATTAAGCTCGGAGGGTCATCGTAATTGTTGTCTTCATCCATATAGGCCAGAACCGATAACACATTGGCTTTGCCGATGCTTTTCTTGAGATTTAATCTGATTCTTTGGGTATGATCATCTTGAGTGGCTTCAGATCTATTTTGGACTGTTGTAGGTGGGATGCCTCGGTGGATATCTTGCAACCAGTAGGATAATTTTAGTCCACCATTTTTTAGTCGATATCTAGCACCGAGAAGGAGACCTTTAGAGTCAAACTTTGCATTGGCTTGTTTTTTTTCATTGCCACCGACTAGATAGGTGAAGTCATTGTCAGCTACTTCGTAAGCACCTCTCATAGAGAGACTCAATCTGTTCTTTACCCATTGATAGCCCACATTATAAGTTGTTGACCCGTAACTGCCTACAGAAATTCCGGCTTGGCCTCCAGTTGTTTCTTGGTCAATATTCTTGATATCCAGAACACCGCAGATCGCTCCGGAACCATAGCGAGTAGATTGTCCACCACTGTGTAGGGTTGCTTTGGAAAATAGAGCTGATGATACCAACGACAGATCTGCCAACCCTAGCATTGGATTCTGGATAGGGACGCCGTCCCATTGCAGTAGTGTCTGCTGAGAAGTGCCGCCACGAAGTGACAGTGTAGCTAAGCTGCCCTTGCCATAAGAGCGCACATAAGTGCTTGACTGTCTTGTAAGGTGATCACTAAATGTGAGATTAGCGCTTAGTTTTAGTGGTTTGGTAGTAAGCGGGACATCTTGGATGAGAATCTCACCTAGAGTAGACTTAAGAGGAATACTGTCTTGCTGGCCCGAGAGCAACAGCACAGTCATTGCCAACCATACACTAAGTATATATTTCATCAATCTTGTATTTCCTGCTCTTCCTCCGAGGGCAGATAAAACAATAATGCAGTAGGCAGGTCTTCTGGCTTCGTTTCTATCTTACCTGTCTTCCCATCCTGTAGGACAGTGACTGTAGTGGCTTGATATGTGAGCGAACTCACCTGAAACTTACAGCAGCGGGGACTGCTCCGGATTTTCACTCGGATTCCCTATTAAGTGGCTCAATGAGAGGCACACCTATTGCGACGGCAAAATTACACATAATGTTGAATAGCGCTTGAGGTTGCTAGTTTTTGTTGTGTATTTTATCGAGTAGAGTGCTGACCCTATCTCGATATAATGGATTTTCATTAAATTGCTAAAAATTCATTATGAAGACAATGCTTCAGGTCTTAGGACTACTCTGTTTGATCCTTTTGAGCCAAACTAGTTATTCGCAATCTGAGGAAAAGGTGGATACTTTTACCAGGTCGTTTGGGATAGATGCCAATTTTATCAACAATTTTTTGCCCTTCGATAATACGATAGGAGAACGCGGTGATTATCTATTCCATTACTTTATCTACAAAGGAGAGAATAAATTTGTCCGTCACGCTTTTGATATTGACATCATAGGTACCTTCCAAGATAATGAAAGAGAGCTTGAGCGGGATGATGCTAGATTCAATATTGATTACAAGTACAGCAAGGGAAAGCGAAAGGAGCTTTTTAAGAAAGGCTATTTCCACTACGGCGTAGATATTTTGTTAAATTATTTTTTGCGTAAAAGATCCGTGGTTGATCCTAACGATATGAGTGGGGTATCATTTAATAATACCACTGATTCTGATATTGGTGTTTCTGTAGGTCCTGTATTTGGATTGCAGTACAAATTCTCACCTAGAATTAGTATTTATACAGAAGCAGGTATTTACTTATCTGGCACCTTTGGTATAGATAGATTTAGATCTGAATTTGATCCCACCTTAGATTTTACCGATAGGGAAATACGTGTCCAAGATGAGTTTGTTCTTCCTGGTGCGATTATATTGTTATACAGCTTTTAAAATTAGAACGATGAACTACTTCAAATTTTTTCTTATCTCGGCAGGAGTCCTTTTTTTGGCACAATGTAGTCAAGAAGAGCAGACTGGGGTAAGCCGTACTATCGTGGATTTGCCACCATTAGAATTGACTAATACCCCATTTGAAAGAGAAGTTTCGTTAGGCCGGATTTTGTTTTACGACCCCGCGTTATCATATAATAATACAATCTCTTGCTCCTCTTGTCACAAGCAGTCGATGGCCTTTACGGATCAGTTACAATTCAGTCAGGGATTGTATGGCGAATTGACGACTAGAAATTCTATGGCCTTGGTTAATCTTAATGGCAACAGAGCTTTCTTTTGGGAGGGGCATTCTGGATCCTTAGGCAATCACATATTAAATCCTGTATCTAATCACATAGAGATGGGAATGATGAATACTGAAGAGTTGGTCACTAAGCTGAAAAATAATGGTCAGTATGTCGAGCGATTTTCAGAAGTATTTCTAGGATTCACTCCTATAACTGAGGAGACCATTAGTCGTGCTCTAACATCATTTGTAAATTCGCTTGTATCTGAAAATAGTAAGTTTGATGTGGGAGAGGAACTCGACTTCGCCAACTTTGATATAGGTGAAGAGAAGGGGATGGAGATTTTTTATGGTAAAGGAAAATGTGCGAGTTGCCATAAGGGTGATGACTTTGTTGCTACTTGGAGGCGCAATGCAAATATTGGTTTGGATATGGAGTACAAGGACCAGGGGGCAGGAGATGGGAAATTTAAAGTGCCGACACTCAGAAATATAGAATTGACTCCGCCATATATGCACGATGGCCGTTTCGAAACTCTAGAGGAGGTTGTAGAACATTACAGCTCTGGGATACAAGACCATCCTGAGATAGACTGGACGCTTTCAGGGGGAAGCATTGACTTGACAAATCAGGAAAAGGCTGATCTAGTAGCCTTTCTCAAAACACTAACAGATTGGGAATTTGTTACAGAACCAAGATTTTCTAATCCTTTTAATTAGTCGAAGTACGGTAGAAAATCAGATGGCTCAGGTCGTACCCTATAATTGCTCGTCATATCTGAATAGATTATCTTGTCATTAACGTCAGTTAGTAGTACTGTAGGCATAACGGTATCACTTTCGTAACCTAATACTTGCAGTCCCGCAGGAAGACCTTTTTCAGAGAAGAGTTGCCATTGCTTTGCCAATACGTTGTCTTTGTCGACGAGAAAATGGAAGTTAACTTGATGCTTATCCGCCAGCTTTTTTGAGTGCGCTTGAGATTGAGGACTGATCAATAGTGTCTCAATACCTTTAGATTTTAAGACTTTATACTCTGCAACTAACTCATCTATCTGCGCTGTACACAAAGGACACCAATTGCCACGGTAAAACAATAGAATCTTAGCTTTCCCTATCAACGTTGCAGTACTGACCTCTTTGCCTGAATAATCTTCGAGAACAAAATTAGGCAGTACCTGCCCCACATTGAGCCTTTGATTAATTCTATTATGGAAACGTGAATACCATAAGAGATACAGAAGCCATCCAGCGAGGATAAGTAGAGTGAATAGAATTGATTCAACATGTAGAGACAACAGTACAATGCAGGTGCCTAGACCTATAAGGATAGAGTGTGATGGCAAATTCGCTTTTGTACGCGGCGTCTTGGTCAAGAATAATATACCGAGAAATACCAAGAATTGTATCGAAACTGTAAATAGTCCGATTGCAGCCATTGTATTTTCTTCATAAAGTAGTACCGCCTTTACTGTTCCTAATAAGCATACAACTGGGTACGTACTTATGAAAAGTGATTTGAGAATTTGATTCATTTTAATGTATAACTTATTCTGCTTGCCAATAAATTGATTTCAAATAGGCCCCTTCCTTGAAGGCAATAGGGTGATCAATATCGTGAAAGGTTTTGGATATCTCTTTAAATCTCCTAGGTTGAGATTTGATCACATTTTTAGTTAAATCAAAAAAAGTATCTGCCTGGACACGGGAAGAACAAGAAGCCAAAAGGAGAGTACCTTTTGATGCCACTAGTTTAATGCCAAGAAGTGCCAGTCGCTCATACTGCTTTATAGCTGTAGGGATCTCTTTTGCCGCTTTTGCAAATGCTGGTGGATCTATGATCACAAGGTCATACTTCTTTTTCTCCGAGATTAAATTTTCAAGCAACTTAAAAGCATCTCCTTTGAGTGTGTGGTGCTTACCCTTAATTTTATTGAGAGCGACATTTTGACTTGCAAGATTCAGAGCTTGTTGACTGAGATCAACACTTGTGACTTCGCTGGCTCCACCACATAAGGCGTGTACTGAAAATCCTCCCGCATAAGAGAAGACATCCAAGACTGTTTTCTCTTTTGCCATTTTCTGTACCGATAACCTATTGTGTCTATGATCCAAGAAGAATCCAGTCTTATGTCCTTTTATCACATTAGCAATAAAATGTACACCATGTTCACGAAACTGTATCTCTGGATTATCTAGTTGTCCATATAGTAAGCTGCCTTCCGCGGGATGATCACTAGTCAAGGCTTGCTCTACTTTTCTGGCATAGCGTAAAACTATGGAGGTCGGAGCTATAACTTTGATTAGACTTTCTTTGATAAGTTCGAAATAAGGAAACCACATTCTAGAGTAGATTTTCAGTACAACTACTGTATCGTAGACGTCGCAAATGAGGCTAGGCATTTTATCATTTTCTCCAAACACAAGGCGATACGCGTTGGTATCTGTTAGCAACAATTGTTTCCTTTTTTCGTAAGCAGTTTTAATAGAAGTATCAAACCAATTTTGATCGATTCTAACTCTATTGGTGGTACTGAGTATTTTAATGCGAATAGGGGAGTCAGGATCATATAGACCAACAGCCAAGAACTTGTTTGTCTTGCTATGGAATATTATCGCAATATCTCCCGGCTGCCCTTCTTTGCTTTGCTTGGTGATGCTATCGTCAAACACCCAGGGATGTCCTTTTTTCAGTTGCTTTTCAGCGGCTGGTTTAAGTTTTATGGCGAGAGTCTGGGAGATAATTGTATGTTTTTCTGCTTGCAAAGCTAGGCCATACTTTGACAACTGCCGTCAGTATGGGACTGTCCCCTGCTGAAAGTCTTATAAATGCGAGGATATTCCTTATTTTCCCTTCTTATTACTACATAAATCCATTTTGATGAATAAACTAATCTCTACGCTAATCCTAGCAATTCTGTGTGCTTGTCAAGTTGACCTTATGGCACAAAAGAGAAATAAGAAAAAAGATAAAGATAAGTCGTCCGTCGAGGAGGCTAAGCACCCACTAGATGAATTAAGCCTTGGGGCCTTGAAATTTAGATCTGTAGGCCCAGCCAATACCTCAGGGAGAATATCAGATTTCGCCGTCCACCCAGAAATGCCACATATATACTATGTCGCTACTTCTTCGGGTGGAGTCTGGAAGACAGTTAACTCAGGGACCACCTATACACCAATCTTTGATGGGCAAGGGTCCTATTCTATAGGTTGTGTGACGATGGACCCTAATAATCCCTCTACGATATGGGTTGGAACAGGAGAGAATAATAATCAGAGGAGTGTGGCCTATGGAGATGGCATCTATCTCTCCAAGGACGCTGGTGCTTCTTGGACCAATATGGGTCTCAAAGAGTCTGAGCACATATCCAAAATTATCGTCCACCCTGATGATTCCAATACTATATGGGTAGCAGCGGTGGGTCCATTATGGAACAAAGGTGGAGATAGAGGTGTATACAAATCTACTGATGGCGGTAAGACTTGGAAGGCTACATTAGCCATAGACGAGCATACTGGTGTCGCCGATATGATTATCCATCCTACTGATCCTAATGTGCTCTATGCAGCAGCACACCAGCGTGCGAGGCACGTCTTCACGTATTTAGGCGGAGGACCGGGCTCAGCTATATATAAGAGTACTGATGGTGGTGATACTTGGGAAAAAGCTTCTAACGGACTTCCATCTGTAGACTTAGGGCGAATAGGGCTCGCAGTATCTGAGGCAGATCCAGAAAAGCTCTACGCAATTGTCGAGGCTGCAGAAGGTAAGAGTGGATTCTATAGAAGTACCAATAGAGGGGCTTCGTGGCATAAG
>CALBWK010000076.1 GCA_937969415.1 uncultured Saprospiraceae bacterium
CACTCGCCTTATGTACATCCTCCCAGTGATGAGATAAGAAATCTTTCATTTCACTGATCGGCTTATCAAAATAAGGTCGTAATCCTCCAGTTACCAACTCTATGTCCACTTGGCCTTCGTACTGCTCTACGATTTGCTCTAGCTCTGGTGCAAAACCATAACACCACGAGCACATAGGGTCTCCTATATAAATTAGTTTGTCTTGTGCCATTATCGATATGCTTGTTGTGATAAAAAAAATAACACCTACTATAAGTCTATTCATTTCATTTATTTAAAGCACCTAGTTTCTTTTATCTAGACCCCAGTGCAGTTTGTTTCTAATTGTACTCATAAAGTTATCACCGTCTAGATTAATCAACTTGGTACTAAATTTATTTTTCCGAATCTTAAGATCATACTCTGAGGTTACTGTTGTATGTCGACTGTCAAGAGTGCACAAATAATTCTCTGAACGGCCCTCTATTTTAAAACTTAACTCGTGATCACTAGATAAGAGAACAGGTCTCACATTAAGATTGTGAGGCGCTACTGGTGTCAGTATAAAGTTATCAGAGGTCGGAAAGATAATCGGTCCACCACAAGAGAGATTATATCCTGTAGAACCAGTTGGTGTCGAGACAATAAGTCCATCTGCCCAATAAGAATTAAGAAACTCTCCGTCCACATAAGTATGTAGGACAATCATAGAGTTGTTATCTCTTTTCAAAATAGTAAAATCATTAAGGGCATAATTCTCATCTCCGAAATTATTAGGCTCGGATAGCAACTCTAACATCGCTCGCTCACTTATCGTATACTTTCCAGCAAGAAAAAGATCTATCGCTTCTCTAATTCTTTGTTGTTCTATACTAGCAAGAAAACCAAGTCGCCCGAGATTGATACCTAAGATGGGAATCTCTAACTCTCTAATAAGTGTCACTGCTGACAGTATGGTACCGTCACCACCTAGGGTAATAATAACATCAGGACTATATTGCTCTAAGGCATCTTGTGTCTTAATGGTAGGTTGGCTATAGGGTCTAGGTGCTTCCTTGGTCATATTCTCAGAGAAAGCATACTCTACACCCTCTTCATCTAACTTATTAAGTAAGACCTGTATGTAAGGGTCATTCTCTTTTTTCCACTTCTGTCCGTATATGAGTGCTTTCATTTGTCTAAAACGCTATCGTATTATGGAAGAACAGACCGCTCTCCCCTAAGTCATTAAAACTATACTCAAAGCTAAACAGAAAATTATTAAAGAAAATAATATCCAGCGCTGGTCCTCCACCATAGATCCATCTGTTATTCAGCGTATTGGTATCCACATAAGTGCGCTCATTGACAATAGCGGCATCGACATTGAAACGTAAGAAAGCAATAAAGTTCATCTTTCTAAACTGCTTAGGGACCCACTTAACTGTATTAAGATTCCGATCTATAAATTTCCACTTAAGATCATTCATCGTCAAGAAATAATCTGTCCCGTCTAATACATATAACTCATAGCCACTGACAAGGTCTCGAGTCCACCCTAGCCCAGTATTGTTGGCAAAGGCCACTACACCTCGGTTAAGATTCGTCTTTCCTTTGTTCCTGGTACTGAGGATAATATTCTTGGTTAAGGTATGGTGCACCTCAAACCCTAGCTCGACACTTAGATTATCGTAATCGTTATAAAATCCTAATCCTTCCTTTTTTACATTACCAAAAAGTAGATAGCCACCTTGAGGATACTGGCTATATAATCGCTTATCGTAATTAAAATCATACTCCAAAAAGAAAAATCTCAAATCTGTACGGCCATCCAAAAAATAATCTCTGTTTAATTGCTCAACTACTATCGGTGCTATCTGATTATGATGAAACTCCAACCTCAAGGAATGATACTGGTTGATAGTAGGTCTAAATTTGAGATGAGGCCCAATACGAAATCTAGATAAGAGTCGGCGCTCATCCTCTTCCATATGGAATTGTGTCTTATTGCCAAGTGTCTGGAAAGCTATCTCTCTATTCTCAGAATAAAAAATACTGCCACCTATACCCAGTTTGTTATCCACTAGCCAATAAGGATAATCATACGTTAACTCATACTTTCTTGTATAACCGAAGTGTATTTTTAATCTCAACGGATCACGATTACCTGTCGTATTGTAATGCCCCAATCTGAAACCAATATTTGTACGACTTAGCTTAGCGTCTTGCTCTTTGACCCAGACTGTAAAGTTTCTATCGGCCAACTCAAAAATAGGTACCGGAAAGAGATACCAATTTTCTTCAAGTATAATTTCTATATCTGCAGTAGCGGATTCTACCTGATAATTTTTCAGATTTATACTGACTTGATTAAAAAGACCAGTGCTGAGTAACTGTAATCTGTTTCTAGAGAATCGCTCATCTATATCTTTGAGAACCAGAGTACTACCGGAAATGAGATCAAGTTCTCTTTCTATAACCTTCTTTTTGGTCTTATCGTTTCCAATGATTAAAACTTCGTTGATAACTACTTCCTGGGCAGTTGCTAGATAGCAAAAGCTTAATAAGAAAATACTTAACCAAAAAAACTTAGACATTGAGATAGGTCATCAAGAGGTCATACCTGCTCTTAAGATCACTGGTATATTCATCCTCAGCAAACGTAGCGTGGATATCATACTCATAACGTTCTAGGGCAGCAAGAATAGTGCTTATTTCGTGTTGGTTGATCTTAAGCGTTACAAGTAAGTGATTTGAATCTGGAAGTGTAGATATGAAGCTCGCTAAAATAGTAGCACCCTCCATTTCTATAACACGCGTCATCTCAGAAAGAGAATATTCATTCTTTAGGACCTTGATAACTACAATGCTACCCACCTCCTTAAAAGAGTAGGTGTTGGCATAATATTGTAGCAATGCCTCTTGAGTTATCATACCTAGATACTTCTCTTCACTATCCAATACTGGAATCACGGAGATACGGTTCTCTGCAAGTTTGCCCAATATCTCGAAGATATGCTCAGTATCAGAAGCATAGATATAAGACTGGCCAAGTCTAAAGGAAGACATCTCTGAGTTGACATCTACGCTATTGACCTGATCCTCTCCGACCATCCCTAACAGCTTATCGTCCTCTACCACTGGAAGATCACCGACTCGATATATCGACATCATCGTCATAGCTTGAGCCGCCGTGTCTGTAGGCCTCAGAGGTAAAATGTCATTTGTCAGTATGTTTTTAGCTATCACCTTTATAGGGATTTATCATTGATACGCAAGTTTACGGCTTTTGGTTTCCCCATACTTGTTCAAGCAAAGGAAATGTCTGATTATAACTACAGAATCCCTTAATAACTCATCACACGAGATTCCTTGGTAATTTTAGAGATTTGCTCATTTGAGACATACTACAATTCCTTTTTTGGCTATTTATCTAGATTATCGTGAATGCTGAACTTACATCTTAATATGATAGCCATTACCTTGCATAGTATTCTTATGGTTTACATTGATATGCTAAAATCCTAATAGTGCATTGCTACCTAACAAATAACCTTACCATTTCCCTAGTCATACTACTCTTCTGTACTTGCCATATTACAGCACAGTCAGCTTTTCCCTTTTCATCCGTCCATGGTTCTACTAAGGAGCCCTTAGATATCCACGTCAGGGATGAAAATGGTCAGAAGTCCTACTTAGAAACACATATGCCTCAGGGTAAGTTATATCTCGTAAGTGTCTGGGCTACCTGGTGTAGAAGTTGTCGCAGCGAACTGCGGGCTGTACAAAAAGTGTATTGCGACTGGGCAGACGACTACGATGTAGAATTTCTAGCCATATCTGTAGACACTCCTACTGATCATCCTAAAATATTTGCTCTCGCCAAAAAAATGAAGTGGGATTTTAAAATCTTACACGATGAATATGGTTACCTCGTCGGTGAGTTAGGCGTTTCTTTACTGCCAAGGATGTTTCTGGTCGATCGAAAAGGTCATATCGTCTACGAACCCAAAGGCTACAGCACAACCGCACTGAAAAAACTTGAAAAAAAGATGAGCTCTCTTTAGCATTATTAATTTGGAACTTCACAGTGCCTTAGTCCACTTAAGAATATAGCCTCAGCTGTTTCAGAATCTATAGTCAAGCACGCTTGACTCACCGTGATACATTCTTGGTGCTTGTCCTTATTTCGAGACAACTGTGTTAATAGCAAAATAGGTTGTGCTCGGTCTAGATGACGAGCCAATAACTCCTCAATAACTTCCCTCGCCTCTTTGTACCACTTAAGATCAAGCAATTGTGAGGCCTCATAGAGGTAGATGTGCATAATAACTGATTGAATTCTAAAATATCTTGTTTCTACCATAAAAAAGCAGACAACTTCCTGATAATCAACGGAATGGAACCATTTGAGGTGACCTTCCGTTATAAGTCTGTAAACGTCAGCTTATAGACCATAACTCCTTAATAATGAGTAATTAAGCTTACATTTGCGCCTTCTCTTATTTTCAAAACTTCAGATAGGAATTTCTATTTGCTTGAGGTTGACAATAAGCAAACAAGGATTTCCTAATCATCAAATCACTTTATGGCAGATAGCTACAATAAAAAAGAAAGACAAAAGAAAAAACAAAAGCGGAAAAAAGACAAAGAAGAGAAGAAGAAGCAACGTAAAATTGATGGTGTCAAACCATTAGAGTTTATGTATCTAGATGAAGATGGCAACCTCTCTGCTACACCTCCCGATCCAACAAAAAAGAAAAAAGAAATCAGCTTAGATGATGTACAAATCAGTACACCTAAGAAAGAAGATCTAGAACAAGAAGAGACTGAACGCAAAGGTCGTGTCAAGTTCTACAATAAAGAAAAACGATTTGGCTTCATCAGAGAAGTAAGTACTGGAAACGAATTCTTCTTCCACGAAGAAAAACTTCTAGAGCCAATAGACGAAGGCAATAAAGTCTTCTTTGAAGTTGAGAGTGGTCCTAAGGGTCCAATCGCAGTCAACGTCAAACTACAGAAATAAAAATCATAACGCCTGATCAGGATTTATCTCCTCTTCAGGCGTTCCTTTTCATAGGCAAACTCCTTATCAGAAAGTAAGCCTCTTTCCCGCATTTCTTTCAATTTATTTAGCTGTGCGAGCAATGCATCATTCTGCAATAAATCATCTTTAGGCGGTTGCATTGCAGCGGGTTGATTTTTTCTTGTATATCCATCAGCTACAAATGACTCAAACTCTGGTTGTATTCTCAAGTATGCCAATTCATCTTTAGTATTAATTTCATCTACATCCTTATATCCCATAGAAATCGCCTTTTCCAAGTGATGTAGACTTTTATCTATATTTTCCTTTAAGGAATAGATACAAGCCAAATTAAAGTGCATACTCATGTCTGCCGGAGTAATTTCAGTAGCCTTCTCGTAATCTTCTAGTGCACCATCTAAATCGTATTCTTCAAATTTTTGATCAGCACTCTTTCTAAAAGGATTATTTCTCTGCTTTTTTGAAATAGCTTTATAATTGTTTCTATCCCGTTGCATCTTAATTTCTTCCTGCCTAGAATTCCGAGACCTTTGCCGTTGGCGTTGACGAGGCTGATTTGAAGTCCGCTTATTTTTGCTATACTTAGCATCAAACTTCTGAGACGACATAGAAAACAAACGAATAGCATCTATCACACCTAATAAGGCACCAACAGGAAAAAAATTGGCTGTAATAAACGTAATAATTAGATACATAATACCCGTTTGGGGTTCACCTAAGTAGAACTTATGTAATCCAAAACTACCTCCAAATAAGGCTAAGAGTGCTGCTGTCGTTTTGTTTTTCATCTATGTTTTTTCTCTAGATCTAAAAAATCTTTGTCGTCAATATCGCGATATCATCCACATACTCCCTTTCACCTCTGTAATCATCTAGTGTTTGAATTAACTTTTCATTAAATGCATCTACATCTAACTCTTTGTTGTCCAACACATATTTATTTATTTGCGTTTCTTCAAAGTAGTTTCCATCATCATCTTGAAGATCTGCAAGTCCATCAGTAAAGCAGAATAAAAGGGCATCACTTTTAAGAGCGATTTTTTCTTCTTGTATAAATGGTAACTTATCAAAGGCACCGATTACTGTACTTCCTGTTTTTAACTCTGTTATCTCTCCCCCATTATATAATACTGGTGGAAAATGACCAGCATTAATGTACGTCATCGAACGCTTAGCTATATCAAATTCTGCTATAAAGAATGTGATAAACTTATCACTTTTAGTAATTCTGTACACAGCTTGATTTAATGCGAATACAAATGTTTCTAGATCTCTATACTGCTGCACTAGGCCATGTAGCATCGCTTGAAAATTAGACATCAATAACGCTGCAGCTACTCCCTTTCCCGATATATCTGCAATCACTACTGCAAATCTATCTTTATTATATTTTATAAAATCTACATAATCTCCACCAACATTGGAGTGCGGTCTATAATAAATATCCACAGCATACTTATCACTAGGGGGAATTTTTTCTGGTATAAGCATTTGTTGAAACTCCTTAGCCAATTCCATTTCTTTATTAAGTCGCTCTTGTTTTATCTGCTGACGAAAAAGACGTTTGTTCTCAATAGCTACCGCAATAATATTAGTGATGGTTGTTATAAATTGAATTCTATTATATATGTCCTCTCTATCCTTAATCCCTCCTATCAATGCATAAGCAATAGGTTGGTTTTTATGAAAAACAGGAATGATAATATCGAAGATTCTTATAGAAACATGATCATCTTCTTTGACGGTATGCAATCGCTTGTAGACTTGACACTGTTCTATTACTTCTGCCTCATCAATGGCCTCTACTTTTATTTTAGCCGCAACTTCCCAACTCTCGTCGTCTCTAATAAATAAAATCATATGGGCTATACCCATCTCCCAACTTAAAAAAGAACGATACATATTAAAGAGCCCTTCTGAAGACACATTATCATTTATAGCTTGTGTGATCGTCAGTAGACTTTTTATCTGGAGTTCCTTAAGACTCAATTCCTTCTCTAGCTTATTGAGCATTTCTAAATCTCTATTCACCCTTCTTAAGTTTGTCGTTAGATAAATGACGGGTAGCATCTCGCTTTGTCTTTTTTTCAAAATTAGCTTGCATCGCTGAGGTAAGATCTACATCCATTTGATTAGCCAAACAAGTCAATACAAATAATATATCCGCCATCTCATCCGCAATATTTTTTTTAACCTCTTCTGTTGACACCTCTTTTTTAAATGATTGCTCTCCATACTGCCTACTCACCAAGCGTGCCAATTCTCCTATCTCCTCTGTCAACAAGGTCATATTGGTGAGTTCTGAAAAATACCTAACGCCATAGGTCTTTATCCAAGTATCCGTATCTGTCTGCAACTCTTTCAGTGTCATTCTTTATTCTTTGTATCCATTAGGATTGTAACGGGACCATCATTAATATACTCCACCTTCATATCTGCTGCAAAAATGCCCGTCTCTACTGGAAGCCCATAGTGTGCCGCCGTATGTTCGACAAATCTATTATACAGGCTCTGTGCTAGATCAGGAGAAGCAGAATTAAGATATGATGGACGGTTGCCCTTCTTAGTACTGGCATAAAGAGTAAACTGACTAATGACAAGTAGACCACCCCCAATTTGTTCCACGTTGAGATTCATCTTTCCTGCCTCATCACCAAATATGCGCATCTGGACGATTTTCTTAGCCAACCAAGTTATGTCCTCTTCAGTATCTTCTTTACCTATACCTAGATAAACAATAAGTCCTTTATCTATGCGCCCTGTAACAGTATCATCTACCTTTACAGAGGCCGGTGTTAATGTTCGTTGAATAACTGCTTTCACCCTGTTAGTTAATTGTTATAAAGAGACGGAAATCAACATTTGAATATCAGTCCGATATCTTTTCAATACTTTATACATGAAGATATCTCATATGTAAAATTTATGCATGTTATCTCCGCATAAACTACTACTTAATTCACATCAACAAGATAAATCAATTATTCACATCGCCGAATGTGAGTAATTGTTGATAAAGGCTCGATTATAAGCAAAACAAGGGTTGATATAGAGTTGGGCTACTGTTAATAGTGATGACTTTCACCAACAAGTATATTACACGGTAAGAAATGATAATAAGATTATACCCGTACTAACAAGCTTAATAATAGCAATCTGTTTTTATTTAATTAAGAATCATATTTATTAAAAGGAGTTGTGAATTGTTGATATCCTCAAATATTTAGAACACATCTGAATAGTCAAGAATGATGAACAAGCTTTGCTTTCATACCTTTGTATCGTCATGAAGTATAGAAGTATTGTCAAGTATTGGCTGTATGCTGGTTGCATCTTGGTTTTCTTCCAAGTTGTTATTGGTGGTGTTACAAGGATAACTGGATCTGGTTTGTCTATTACAAAGTGGGAGATTGTAACAGGGACTCTGCCGCCTACTTCTGACGCAGCTTGGCAATCTGAATTTGACCTGTATAAGGAGACACCTCAGTATAAGAAGATTAACCAAGGAATGTCTCTCAAGGATTTTAAGTTCATCTACTTCTGGGAGTATTTCCATAGGCTATGGGCAAGGATGATGGGCTTCATCTTCTTATTTCCGTTTATCTTTTTTGTTATCAAGAAATGGATAGACCCCTGGATGATAAGACAACTAGGTTTCGTGATTTTCTGGGCAGCGATGGCGGCTGTCTTTGGTTGGATTATGGTAGCCAGTGGTTTGGTAGATAGGCCTTGGGTCAACGCCTATAAGTTATCCTTACACTTGGGTATTGCATTGATGACTTTTTCCTTTTTGATCTGGGGTACCTTCAAGTCTACAGATGTACAGACTAAAGCCATCAACAATACCAAAATCTATAAACTGGCTATGTGGTTTTTGCTGGCTTTGATCCTTCAGATCTTCTTTGGTGCAGTATTATCAGGTATGCGGGCAGCACTTTATTATCCATCGTGGCCCGATCTCAATGGGCAGTATCTTCCAGAGGTCTTATTTGATAGTACGGCGTGGAGCAAAGAGAATATCCTAGATTACGACAAGGACGCGTTTATGCCTGCGCTGATACATGTCTTACATAGAAATTGGGGCTATGTGGTCTACTTCTTCGGTATGTACCTCAGTCTACGCATATTTAAGTACCCGCTGAGGCGCTTATTTTATAGAGGTGCTATTTTGCTGATAGTCTTACTCAATCTGCAAGTCTTACTAGGAATACTTACCTTGTTGAATACTACTGATACTATTCCTGTCTTCTATGGTGTTATGCATCAAGCTGTGGCACTATGTATATTAGCGGTTTCATTGTTCCATCTCTTTATATATAAGAGGAGAAACTATACGTAACAGAAGATAAAGAATATGTCCAATAATGAGTTTGAGTATTTAGAGACGAAGGGTGGCGATAGCGTTCTGCTCCTCTTACATGGGTTGTTTGGGGCAACAGGTAATTTCAAAGGGATTCAGGAGTATTTCGGATCTAAGTTTAATGTGGTAACACCCATACTACCTATCCTCACTATGGATGTTAAACAATTGAGTTTAGAATCACTTGTGGAGTATATAGAGGACTTTGTAAAATATAAAGGCTTTACAAAAGTGCATCTGGTCGGCAATTCTTTGGGTGGCCATATAGCACAGCTCTTTGCGCTGTCTAATATGGATAAGGTGGCTTCCATAACTCTAACCGGGAGTTCTGGTTTATTTGAGAATTCTATGGGCTCTACTTTTCCTAAGCGTGGTGATTATGACTTTGTCGAGAACAAAGCGAAGGCTATATTTTATGATCCTGAAGTAGCCACTAAGGAAGTGATTGATGAAGTCTTTGATATTGTCAATGATAGAAATAAAGCTTTACGTGTGGTGGTTGCAGCAAAGTCAGCAGTCCGAAACAATCTCAAAGAACTGATCCATAAAATCACTGCACCTGTCCTCTTAGTTTGGGGTAAGCAAGATACTGTAACTCCTAGCTGGGTGGGTGAGAAGTTCCACGAGTTATTACCCAATTCTAGGTTGGAGCTTTTTGACAAGTGTGGCCATGCGCCTATGATGGAGTTGCCGCAACAATTCAATGAAACCTTGGAGGATTTTTTGTCTAAAGTCTGATCTCTCTCGCGGAAAGGATTACTATTTGCTACAATAGTGTTACCGTTCCTATCACTATCTTTTCAGTACCATCAGTTAATTGGTATTCTATTCTGTAGACGTACACTCCTTTTTCTATAAAGCTACCTGGGGACCAACCATCTGATTTATTATTAACCCTAGCATCGAGCTTCTCATAAGTAGGAGCTCCCCACTTATCATATATGGATAGGCTGTAAGTGATATCTGAATTTTCTCCTTGTAAGTAGAGAGTCGAGTTCTGATCGTTGTTTATTTGAGAAATTGTATTAGGAATATAGAGTGCATCACTTCTCATATCAACGACATTGATAGAATATATGATACTATCACAGCCAAAAGTCGAGCTAATAGTATCCGCGTAAACGCCTGGAATGGAATACGGAATGTCTGCGAATACGACCTCATCATTATGTAGTTCCAGTTCTATAGATTCTGTTTGTACTTCAGGGGCTTCAATATTAATTGTGAAGATAGTGCTATCACAATTTTGTAATACAGTATCTATATAGATGCCTGGTTCGTAGTATTCACTTTCAAAAAATTCAAAGGTGTCTTGGTCACATATACTTTGAGTCACAGTGTCTTTAAGTAGAGGTATTGGTACAGAGATTTGATAGATCCATATGTCACTTCCACCGTAGTTATTAGGCACGTCTCCATCGAAGGAACTTGTGGATGCGGCAATAATATATGTGCCATTGCCTTTGCTGACCATTGAAGGAGTAAAGTCGTCTCCGGATCCTCCAAAGGATTTTTGCCACAATAGATTTCCTTCGTCATCTAATTGTAAAATCCAGTTATCTAATCCTCCATAACTGTTTGTGATATCAACATCGTCAGAATAAGTATCTCCTGATACAAGGTATCCGTTACAGTGCGAATGGATAAAGTCTGAAACTCTTTCAATACCAGATCCTCCATAATTCTTTTCATAGATAAAATTTCCTTGTGCATCTATATTGAGAATTCCAATGTTAGTGTCTTTTGCGAACAGTATATGTTTGGCGATGCTACTCCAGTAGATGGAAATATGTATTTGTTTGAAAAAATAGATTAGAATAAATCGGGCGAGTCAGATACGCTTCTATGATTAGTGATATTTTATTATCATAAGTATCAATTTTGTATCAAAACTATAACTTGAAGTTGCACTACTCTCTCATTATAATTTTTGTTTATAATATCACAGAACTAGTACTAAAAAAAGCGGACCATTTGTGATCCGCTTTTTTTAATGTACCTTTTGAATTAAGGCTGTTGTATTTTCTTTTTCAGCTCTTCAGCTTTCTTCGCTCGTTGCATTGGGTTCTCTCCCCTACTCGACCCTCTTGGTCCTTGTCTTCTTTTGAATAATTCAAATCTTGTAGGACTAGATGAAGGTTGCATTGTGTTGTTAGATACATCGACATCGGCAGTTTCTAGGTATGGATCCAATACGATATCCACAACTTTTTTATTCAAGACAAATGACTTATTGACAGTATCTCCGAACCTCCATATTTCAGCAGGTATACGTTTAACGTCAGAAGTACCATCTGCATATTTGAACTCTAAAATGACAGGCATTGGAATCCCTTCACTTTCTAATGATAAAGTATAAAAGTGTGGATCCTTTTCTACCAAGGCTTTCTCCTCAGGACTTAGACTAGCGAGATAGTCATCGTATTCTTTCTTATCAATAGCATCGGTATCGAGTGGATCGTAATCAGTGTAATAGTCTTCTATACTAGAGTCTCTTTCGTTAAGTGTCTCTGGAATAGCATCTCTATTTCTTTCACGTGTGATGTCATAAGTTGTGGCCTTTCTATTGGCTTTGGCTTCTGCTTCATTGACTTCTGGATTCTTGGTATTGATTTGCTTGTACTCTACCTTAGTCAACTTTTGATCTACGTGATCATTAGTATAGAACCATCCTCTCCAGAACCAATCCAAATCAAAAGCTGAGGCATCTTCCATCGTTCTAAAGAAGTCAGCAGGTGTCGGATGCTTGAAAGCCCATCTCTGACAATACTCCTTAAAGGCATAATCAAACAACTCTCTGCCCATCACTGATTCTCTCAATATGTTCAAAGCGGTTGCTGGCTTTCCATAAGCGTTATTTCCGAATTGAAATATGGATTCTGAGTTGGTCATAATTGGAGAGATCTTGTCTTTATCTCCTTTCATATAATCGACGATCTTATGTGCTGGCCCTCTTCTAGAAGGATAGTTTCTTTCCCAGTGTTGCTCCGTTAGATATTGGACAAAAGTATTGAGCCCTTCATCCATCCAAGTCCACTGTCTCTCATCAGAGTTGATGATCATTGGAAACCAGTTGTGCCCTACTTCATGGATGATTACACCGATGTGGCCATATTTCATTCGCTGAGAGTAAGTACCGTCCTCTTCACATCGACCATAGTTAAAGCAGATCATCGGATATTCCATACCCATATTACCATCTATAGACCAAGCGACTGGATAGGGATAGTCTATAGTATAATGAGAAAACCACTTTACTGTATGCGCTACAGCTTTAGTAGAATATTTGTTCCAGAGACAATCTCCTTCTTTAGTCCACATAGAGGCAGCCATTACAGTACGACCATCATCCATAGGTACACCCACAGCATCCCAGATAAATCTTCTAGAGGTGGCAAAGGCGAAGTCTCTAACATTATCTGCTTTGAACTTCCACGTCTTGGTCTTCGAAGGCACACCATCTCCAGCTGCTTCTATTCTGTCATCGGCTTCCTCCAATGTAGAAATTGTGACAGGTTGGAGATCTTCTTTCATGGCAGACTTAAGTCTTTTCTTCTGCTCGCCACTGAGTACTTTATCAGCATTTTGTAATTCTCCTGAGGCTGCGACGAGGTGATCATTAGGTACAGTGATATTCACTTCGTAATCTCCAAAGACAAGAGCAAACTCTCCCCTACCAAGAAATTGTTTATTCTGCCACCCATTCACATCATCGTATACACACATACGCGGGAAGTATTGGGCGATGACATATACATTATGTCCATCATCAAAGGGTTCGTATCCACTTCGACCACCGACTTCTTTTGTGTTATTGATATTGTACCACCAATCGATACTGAAGGTCACTGATTGTCCTTTCGCTAAGGGCTTAGGCAGTTCAACCCGCATCATCGTTTTATTAATAAAATACGGCATGGCTTTACCACTAGAATTCTTAATAGAGGTAATATTAAATCCACCTTCAAAGCTAGGCGCAATTCTTTCGATACCTGCAGGGCTCACACGTTCTCCAATAGAGGAAGAACGGATATCATGAGAGTGTGAATCTTGTGCTCTTACATTTTGATCAAGCTGTAACCATAGATAAGATAGAGCATCTGGAGACTGGTTGTAATAGGTGATGGTTTCTTCTCCAGTTAGGGTTTGCTTTTCATCATCTAGGACAAGGTCCATCTTGTAATCGGCCCGTTGTTGCCAATACTCGTGACCCGGTGCTCCTGAAGCTGTTCTGTAGACATTAGGTGAAGGAAGGTCCTGACCTAGTTGTCTGAATTTGCTTTGGTTATAATTATCTACTTGCGCTGATACGGCAAATGCTAAACTCATAGATATTATAAAAAGTAATTGTCTCATAATTTTTACTGTGATTTTCAATCGCTAAAGGTAAAGAATACAAGTGTAGGATAGCACTAAGGTTCAGTTAATTACCCGACAGTGAAGATGCGTTTTTTAATACCTATGGCACGTAACCTATATGTCTGTCTTATCAAGAGAGCTAATAACAACACCAACATATTAATATTTGTTTTAATATATTTATTTGAAATTCAGTTATGTCATTTATAAGAGTTGTATGGCTATTATCCTCTTTCTTGGTTTCTAGTCTTTCGTTTGGACAGTCGATATCCGTGACTGTAAGCGAAAAGGTTCCAGTGACCATCTATAGTCTAGATTTTCAAACTGCTTTAGATGAAATATCCATTAAAGCGCTGAAGCAAGAAGGTGTTCAAGTTGATGTCTATTCTACAGAGTTAAGTGCGGAAGGTGCACGATATGCTTGTAAGTTGACTTCTGTGACTAAGGATGTGTACGATAAATTGGCGGATAGGTGGAAAGTACAATTAGCTTCTGCCAAGATTACGAATACGAGTCTCGAGAATCAAGATAGGTTTCTTGAGGAGGTCTATGCCACACTATTAGGCACTGCAAAGATGAAGGCTTACCCTATAGCGAAAGCAATGAAGAGGCAACTTGGTGAGATACAGTCTATTGAACTTCTTGAGTACTATACGATAGAGAGTCAATCAGCACAAAATCCATTTGCCTCAGAAGTTTTTGCTAAGCTCGGTGTGGACTTTGTAACTAAGAGATAGCACCGTCCTATTCTCTTAACCAAAGTTCATCTTCTACTTCAAATCCAAGGATACCAACATCCTTCTGTACGAAGTATCTATAGTCAGGTTCTGCGTCTATATGAGTACCTAAAGCATACTCGACTACATCATTGTATAGTGAGTTGTTGAGTGTTATTGATTGGTGAAAGGTCTGCTTGGTGTTTTCATAATAGCCGCTTCCTATAAAGTGTCGTAACCAGAAGTTTCTGATAGGGCTATTGGCCCTATCCTGATATAGACTTATGATGTTTCTCTTTTCTTGATTAGAATGATCCTGAACTACTGTCCTCAGCTCTAGGGTCAATTTATCGCTACCTAGTAAGTTATTGAGAAATGAGACATAGATTACTTCATTCTTTTGACACAAGAAGGTCGTGTGCTCAATTGATATATCACTCGAAGCAAATATTCTCTCCTTGGCAATGTAATGACCTCGTTCCACAACATTCCAAACTGTTGTTCTTGCACCGCTTGTAAATAGGATGTTATCGTCTAGTTCTAGTGCACAGATATCTGGACTCCACCTGTAGGACTCAGCATCTATAAACTGCGTCTCTTCTAGTACTATCACATCGCATACAAAAGGGTTGTTTGTTTCGCTACATGTATCTCCACTTGAGATCACTTCCAAAGTAGTTTCATTGCAAGGAAGAGATACATCTCGTGGAATGTTCTCTAGTTCTTCTCTATTACAACTTATTAGTAGAAGCGGTAGGAGTAATGTTAGGTATTTCATATTCTTTGAAGTTAAGTTGCTCGTCTATGTTATAAGGGAAGACGGACCATTTTAGAATTCCGTTGGTTTTAGAACGCGATTTATTTGACATCTGATGTATATCTTAAGAATTGAGTTCCACGTGGAACTTATCTCTTTGATGCTTGATGTCAAGCAATATAAGTTCATTCTGATTTAAGTTCAGTATTCTCTTTATACACAGCCCTGCTAAAATTGGGTCTTGTCGTATGTGACATATGTCACTATGCTACAAAGCTCTATATTTGAAATATGAGACTATATGTACAACTTCTTCTTTGCTTAATTATATCTAGCTGCGGCAGTGATGACGAGTGCCCAGAGAACGCAAGACTAATCAACGGTAACTGTATTTGTGATATACATTATGAGGGGGAGTTTTGCGATGAGGAAAGAGGATTTAAGTTTTGGGGAACTTGGAACGCCAAGAGACGCTGCAATTTCGGCCCGCAATTTTTTATAGACAGTTCGTTTAATATAAGTTCTCGGGCAATAGACTCCATTGTTATACAATCAGGGAATCTATTTTTTAATTATCCAATTGTTGGTCGTATACAATCCTCAACCTTGATTGGATTTAACTATTTCCAGCCTCCTATGTCATCTATATTTGATGCTAGGATGGACTATGTGGGTCTTGATTCTATTGTCTTTCAGGTGGATGAAGTAACAACTTCAGGAGGAATGTGGCCGTGCACGTTCATCTTAACAAAGTAAATACGCTTGTTCCACGTGGAACTTGTTCATCCCCTAAAGGGGAGGCCAGCACTTCAATCAAGCCTACACCAAGAAAATTGGTGTCTCAAGATGCGGGTAGCGGTCCTTCCTTCAGGAAGTTAGAAGGTAGCATAGCAGATATCCCTAGAGGGGAGGCTGCGCTCTTGAGTTTAGGAACCAAATAATAGTTATTGAATTGCGGGCTGCGGTCCTTCACATTCGACTCACTTTGGTCGCTCAGTGCAGGCCTTTAGGAAGTTTAGAAGGTAGCATTAGCATAATCCCTTTATGGCGAATGTTAACTCAAGAGTATCTCCTTAAAGTCCGCATAGTCTTTACTGCAACTCTTCGCTACCTTCTCTCCACTCATAAATGCCTCTAGCTTAGGAGGAAAGGACACCTTGCCTAAGGCTTCTTTCATCGGTTTCTCAAACTTTCCAGGGTGGGCAGTTTCGAGGAAGATGGTCTGATGAGTAGGGTGCTTTTTGATATAATTCTTACAAGCAAGATAGCCGACTGCACCGTGTGGATCGGCTTCATAGTTGTGCTGGGACTGTATTTCTTTTATAGCTTGGTAGGTTTCAGTATCGGTATAGCTGTCACCGGTTATGAAACCTTTTAGCTTGTTCCACGTGGAACTTTCATCCTGCCCAGTATAGAGCGCTTGCATCCTAGGGAAGTTACTGGGGTTACCGACGTCCATCGCATTAGAGATGGTCGGGACAGAAGGCTTGGCAGTATAAGTACCAGAACTGAGATAAGCCGGCACAGTATCATTGGCATTGGTAGCAGCTATGAATTGGTGGATGGGCAAGCCCATCTGTGTAGCCAATAGTCCAGCGGTGAGGTTCCCAAAGTTGCCAGAGGGAACGGAAAAAACCACTGGTCTAGACTTGTCTTGAACTTGCCTATATCCTTCAAAGTAGTAAAACGACTGAGGGATGAGCCGAGCTATATTGATAGAATTGGCCGAGCTGAAGTTGTATTTATTTTGAAGATCAGCATCTATAAAAGCCGTCTTGACCAAGTGCTGGCAGTCATCAAATACACCATCAATTTCTATAGCAGAAATATTATCTCCCCAGGTCGTCAGTTGCTTTTCTTGGAGTGCGCTGACCTTGCCAGAAGGGTAGAGGATGATCACTTCTATACCGGGTACTTTGTGAAATCCAGCCGCTACAGCACCACCAGTATCACCACTAGTCGCCACGAGAATGGTCGTCGGTCTGTCTTCGCCTCTAAGAAAATAGGACATCAACTCTGCCATAAATCTGGCTCCAAAATCCTTGAAAGCCATTGTCGGACCGTGCCATAATTCTAAGGTAGAAATCTGATCCGTCAGCTGGACAAGGGGTGCTTTAAAGTTGATGGCTCTAGCAATGAGTTGGTATAAATCCGACTCTGGAATAGCGTTGCCGATGAGTCGAGAAGCCACTTGAAAACCTATTTCTTCAAAGCTGTATTGATCTAAATGCTCTAGAAATTGCTTGTCGAGTTGAGGAATTTCAGTGGGCATATAGAGGCCCTTATCTTGTGGAAATGCATTGAGCACTGCCTCTTTAAGGTCGACAATGTTGTGCTTATTATTGGTACTATAGAGTTGCATCCTAGTATCTTTTTGCGCCCTCTAAGTTGATGGCAGAATTGTAAATAGTGACGGGTCGCTTCTTATCTTCGAAGAATTTTTGAACAGCATCTGCGATATTATCGGCGACCACAGAGTTGGCACAGAGGGCAAACATCGATGGTCCCGCTCCCGAAATAGAGAAACCAAGTGCTCCATTTTCCAATGCTAAATCTTTGATAGGATAGAAATCTGGAATCAACTTGGCCCGTTGTGGTTCTATAATGACATCTTCTAGAGACCTTTCCAGGAGCCCCAAATCTGATTTGTACATTGCCGCTACGAAGGCCGCAAGATTCCCTGACTGCTTGATATGACTATCTAGAGGCACATTTTCACTCAGTACATCGCGACTGTCTTTGGTTAATATCTTGATATGCGGAAAGATAACTACTGCCCTCAATCCTGGAATACAGGGAAGGCCGACCACGTCCAAACTTGGATTATCTCGTATCAAAACGAAACCACCAAAAAGAGAAGGGGCAACATTATCTGCGTGCCAAGCGCCGTCGGCAATTTGCTCCGCTTCTGTCGCACAACGCAAGATGGTCATCTTATCACACGGAAAATCGAGAAATGCATTCATCGCAAAAGCGCCAGCCGCCGCACTGGATGCCGAACTCCCCAAACCAGTGCCGACAGGCATCCGCTTATTGAGCTCCATCTTGACCGGCAGATCTTCTATTCCCAAATGTTGCATCACTCGCCAAGCGGCAAATCCCGCAACGTTCTCTTTTATATTTTTTGAGAGCTTGGATTTGTTGTTTCTGATCAAAGTAATCTCAAGACCCTTTTTTGTCGCATCATTGAGGATAACTTCGTCTCCTAATTCCTCGATTGCGAAGCCTAGCACGTCATACCCTACGGCGACATTGGCTACAGAGGCAGGAGCGAAGCATTTACAAGGGATAGTTTTCACGAAATATCGAGTTAATTAACTGATTATCAGTTGTTTATGTAATTATTTTTCTTCATACTTAAGAACACGTTCTAAAACGATTCTCAGCGCATTTTTCACGTTTTGAGCCCAAAATTTTAGAGATGACCGCTCATTCCTAAAATTTCGGCCAATAATCCAGCCGCCGTCACATCAGCCCCAGCACCCGGTCCTCGGACCACAAGAGGGGTTTCGTTGTAGCGATCAGAATAGATGACAATCATATTATCACTTCCACTCAGAGAGTAGAATGGATTACGACCATCGACAGATTGTAAAGAGATTGTTCCACGGCCATCTTTGTATTGGGCAATGAAGCGTAGCTTCTCACCGCGACTCTCTGCTTGCTTCGCCATTTCGGTAAAGCGGTCTGTATCTTTTTCTAGCTCCGTGTAAAAGTTGGCTACACTCTCTGCTTGCAAACAAGCTTCTGAAAGAATAGGCTCAATTGTCACCGCGCTTTCTTCTAGTTCGAAACCTGACTCTCTCGCGAGAATCAGAATTTTTCTTTTCACATCAGAACCGGAAAGATCTTCTCGAGGATCTGGTTCTGTTAATCCTTTGGCCTGTGCATCCTTGACTACATCTATAAATCTTTTGTCCGAAGAAAAATTATTGAAGATGTAAGAAACAGAGCCAGACAGTACCGCCTCCAGTTGGGTTATCCTATCTCCTGTAGTTGTCAAACTTTTGAGAGTCGAGATAACTGGGAGACCTGCACCAACATTGGTTTCAAAGTTGAGCGGAATATTTCTAGCGCCTGACAAGGCTTTAAGTTTTTTATATCGACTCAGACTACTCGATAAGGCAATCTTGTTTGGTGTCGAGATAGCAATGTTATTTTCTATAATTCTGTGATAGTGCTCAGGAATCAACTTACTCGCTGTGTTGTCCACAAAAACGGAGTACGGAAAATTCATCTCTATCATCTTATCGATGAACGTACTTATATCTGCTGCCTCAGTGGCTTGGTCTAGTTCACTTTGGAAATTATCAAAAGGCACCCCTTCCTCAGAGAAAATCATTTTTCTAGAATTGGTTAATCCGTTGAGGACTAATTCTATTTTGCTATTGTCTTTGATGTCCGAGTAGTGGTCCCTAATCTGTCCGAGTAGGGTAGAGCCGATAAGACCTACGCCGACAACAAATAAGTGTACCTGCTTGTGTTCTGATAAAAAGAAGGCATCGTGCACCGCATTAAGCGCTTTGGCTTCATCCTCTTTGTGTACAGCAAAGGTAATATTGAGCTCCGAAGAGCCTTGCGCTATAGCTTCGACATTGATGCCATTTTTACCTAAGGTACTAAACAAACGGCCAGATACACCCGGCGCATTTTTCATATGCTCTCCGATCACTGCGAGTAGGCAAAGATCTTTGGTAAGCTTAGTGGGCTCTATTAGACCTCTATTGGATTCTACCTCGAACTCACTGTCTATCAAGGACTTAGCTCTATCTGTATCGCTGTTTTTTATCGCAATACAGATGGAGTGTTCAGAAGAGGCTTGGGTTATCATTATTATATTAATCTTACCGTCCGCCATTACTTTGAACAAACGATAGGCAATACCCGGTATACCTTGCATACCCGATCCCTCTAAGGAAACTAGTGCAATATCTTTTATGGAGGATAGACCCGAAATAACACTGTCTCCCGCAACAACGGCATCGTGTATCAATGTTCCTGGGTGAGCAGGATTGAATGTATTCTTAATACGCGTTGGGATATTTTTTTCCTTAACAGGTCTTATGGTTGGTGCATAAAGCACCTTGGCACCGAAGTGCGACATTTCTGCAGCCTCTAGATAAGTCAATTCTGGAATAGGGTAGGCCTTGGTTACGACACGTGGGTCACTAGTTAAGACTCCATCCACATCTGTCCATATCTCTAGGACATCAGCATTGAGTGCTGCAGCAAATATGGCTGCACTATAATCTGAACCACCGCGTCCAAGAGTTGTCGTTACACCAGATACCTTTTCTGATCCTATAAAACCGGTAATGACATAGATGGCTTTATTGGAGTTGAGCTTATTTGTGATTAGTTGATTTGTTAGTTTAAAATCTACTACGGCAGCACCATAATTATCATCTGTCTTGATGAGCTGTCTGGCATCTATATATTCTGCAGGTAGACCTTGACTCTTTATAAAGTGTGATAAGATAAAGGCACAGTTTCTCTCACCAAAAGAAACGACAAAATCCTTAGTCTTCGGTGAAGCTTCTTGTATGAGACTAACACCGGATAAGAGATCTTTCAGTTTCTGATGGTTCTCATTGAGCTCTTCAGCTATTTGGTTATAGATAGTCGTATCTAGAAGTTCTTGGGCTACTTGATGTGCCTTAGATATAAACTCTTCGCAGGCTTGTAGATACGCTTGATCATTTGCTTCTGCTAGACGGACTGTTTTTAACAACAGATCTGTCATCCCACTAAAAGCAGAGACAACGACACAGATTTTAGTGTCTTGCTTGTATTGATCGTGGACGATATCTGTCACCAGCCGCAAGCGTTCGGCGCTAGCTACAGACGTTCCACCAAATTTCAGGACCCTCATTTCATATTATCATTAGGTATAATATATGCAGAGATTATGCCATAATGCGGGTAGATCGCTATGATTATCTTATAATAGAGGGTTATGGGAGGGAATACAACCTATTATTTCAAATTACAATGGAAACGGCTTCTGCGCTGGAGCGAAGACTTTGGTTTGCCCTTCCCATTCCTGGCCATCTTGTCCTTGGGGTTGTTTTTGATAGGTTCTATTATGGTCTTTTATAAAATAGAGCAAGCAACCTGGGTTTATCTCTTGTTGGCCTTTGCATTTATGGGAGCTGGTAGGCGCTCGGAAGCTATAGAGAAGAGGTTAAGATTATTGTATGGTTCGTCTGATTATCTTTTTATAAAGTTTGTCGAGATCAGTCTGAAAGCTCTGCCTTTTGTTTTATTTGCCGTGTACCAAAAGGAAATTTATTTGGCTTTAGGTATTTTGGGCTTGGGACTTATACAGGTTTTGTTTAGAAAAAAGTCTAGGGCTGTACCAGTTCTACCGACACCTTTTAAGCGATGGGCTTTTGAGTTTGTTATCGGATTCAGAAAATACTTTCTCTTGATTATGTTGTTGTATCTACTTATTGCCATAGCTGTACGAGTCAATAATGCTAATTTGGGTCTCGTCATTTTGGGTTTCTTAAGTTGTTTATCAGCTGCTTTTTATATTCCTGTGGAACCGATAAGAATTGTATGGCAACACAACTTAACACCGAACCAATTTTTATGTCGAAAGATAGGTTATGCTTTATTGTGTCAGTTTTTATATTTGATTCCTGCTATAATAATTTTGGCTTTTTTATTTCCAGATTTTCATTGGGCTGTTTTTATTATAGCAATGATGGCAACTTTGATTTTGATAACAGTGGTGCTGGCCAAGTATTCTTCTTATCCGCGAGAAATAGGCGTCTTGCAAAGCTTTATTATGGCTCTTAGTTTGGGTCTGCCTGTTTTATTGCCTTTTGTATGGTGGATATTTTTCAGACAATCTAAACGAAGATTAGACGTGATATTGTAATGATAAGTATAAAAGAGCTTTCTAAAAAATATGGTAGTCATACAGTGTTACAAGGTGTAGACTTAAATCTTAACGGTGGATGTGTGTCTGGCATTGTCGGACACAATGGAGCTGGAAAAACAACACTTTTTAATTGTATAGCAGGATTAGAAACGTATGATGGAGAGATTATCTCAGCTCACCAACCACTAAAGGATTACCTCGGTTATCTGGAGACTAACCCACATTTCTTGTCTTATATGACGGGTTGGGAATATCTCAAATGGGTCTCTACAGCCAAGGGTATAGGAGAAGAGGATTTTGAAAGTAAAAATATTTTCGACCTTCCGCTACACCAGTATGCACTAACGTATTCAACTGGAATGAAAAAGAAGTTGGCTTTGATGGGGGAACTCCTTCGTCGGAACATGGTTTTTATTTTTGATGAGCCTTTTAATGGTGTAGACCTAAGGAGCAACCTCTTGATGGTCGAGGTTATTAATAAATTAAAAGCACAGGGAAAATTGATTTTAATCTCGTCACATATTTTTATGATACTCAAAGAAGTATGTGATGAAATTTATCTTCTAGAAGAAGGGAAAATTGTGATGGGTAGCGGCACACCAACGAAAATAGAAGAGATGGAAACTAGATTAAAATTAGGACTCAATCAAAGTAGTGGGTTGGATTGGATTTGAGTACTAAGATGCAAATCGCAACGAAGCTGTTTCTTGATCAAAGCGCTTGACCAAAGCCATTATCCTTTTTCTGTTGGTATCATATAAGATAAAACCATAGCCTCTTATGACCTTACCATATATCTTATGTCCTTGTAGACGAAACTCCCCAATTTCATAACTGGGAAATAAGTTTTCTGGCGAGGATACAATTACAGTAACTGCATCTCTGCGTTCTATCTTAACTGCATTTAATATTTTGGATTCACTAGAATCTGCATTGTCATATTCTAATGTGCCTTGACCTTGGTGAGTACCTAGTACAACATTAATGAGTTCTTCTGAGCTTGCAGTCGCTAGGTCTGTCGTAGTTGCGGATGTTGTTGAGGTAGTGCTCTCTGTAACAACTGGTGCAGGAGCTGCTGGGCTAGTCGCATCTTTACAAGAACATAGAAAAAGGAGGGTAGCAAGGCATAGTAAATACTTCATATTGCTGGAATTGATATGATCGGTGTTGATATCAAGATGATATAATACAAGGTAATAAAGATTCGGTCAAGCGCCAATTTCTCGGTGTCAGCTGCCACTAGAAGTGTCTCAAGGCCTTATAAACAAACGGTTGTTCGTACTTATTTTCTATGGATTTCACCCAACTCTGCCAAATAAACCTTCGTGTGGATCAGTAGATATGCAATATTATACTAGGAAGGTCAATTATTTTACTACATTTGGTCAACCAATTATTGGTCAACCAATTTGTTGAGACTTTATGTTAGAGAACTTAAACAGAATAGAAGTCAAAAGTCCTGTAGATCTGATTATATCTCAGATAAAAGATCTTATAAGCTCAGGATCAATCAAACCAGGCGAGAAACTACCCCCAGAGAGAAAGTTAGCAGAGCATCTCGGTGTAAGTCGTGGACAGGTGAGAGAGGCAATTAATAAGCTACAATTCTATGGGATACTCAAGGTACAGCCGCAGAGTGGCACTATTGTAACTGGTATTGGCATCACTGCACTTGAGGGTTTGATTACGGATATCTTAGAGATAGAAGATGTTGACTTCAAGTCCCTCATAGATACGAGAGTGCTGCTCGAAAAGGAGGCAGCTAGACTCGCTGCTATTAATAGAACTGCAGATGACCTCGTAGAACTTAATAAAGCACTGAATGCTTACGAGTATAAGCTAGAGATGGGAGATCAGGCCGTAGAGGAAGATTTACTTTTCCACGTCAAAATAGGAGAGGCAAGTAAGAACTCAGTACTCAAGTCTCTTATGATTATTATCACTCCAGATATCGTCAATAGTTTTATTAAGCTCAAGGTTTGTGACGAGACTAGTGACAGAAGGACTATAGAAGAGCATCGAGACATCCTAGCTATGATAGCGGAACAGAACCCACAAGGAGCAGTAAACGCTATGGAATTGCACCTTCAAAATATCATCGGATTCAGTAAAACTTACAATTCATAAGGTCAGATTATTTTCTGTCCATATTTATAAGATATAATGGCTGTGAATTTTTATTTAAGGCATCGCTTAGAACTGAAATTAACCACAAGTAAAATTTATCCTTAAGATATATTTTGAATCAGAAATCCTTGCTAACAAAATGACTTTGAATATGAAACTATGAAGAAACTAAACAATTAATTATTAGGCACAATAAGCCTATTTCCAATTAACTGATGAGATGCCAGAAAATATACTTAGACGGCGTCTGTTATACTTCTTTACTAACACCTTAAAAAGGTAATTAATCTATGAAAAAAATTATTAAAAAAACTAAGCTGATCACGTCAGTCTTACCTTATCAAAGAATGTTGTATTCTTTGATATTCTTAATGGGCTTTGGCCTATTTTCTTCTCTGGATGCTCAGGTTTCAGGGAATCTAACAGATGATAATGGAGACCCATTAATTGGTGTCAATGTTATGGTTAAAGGAACTACTACAGGAACGATTACTGATATTGATGGCAACTACTCTATCGATGCAAGTCCTTCTGATGTTTTGGTATTTAGTTATGTGGGTTATAAAGATTCCGAGGTTACCGTAGGCAATCAGCAGAACATCACAATTTCTCTAATGAGTGATTCTGAGGTGATGGAAGAGATTGTTGTTATCGGTTACGGTACGCGAAAAAAATCGCACGTAACAGGCGCTATCTCTCAGATAGAAGGTACTGAAGTGGCCGCTATCCAAGCCAATAGGGTGGATGATGCCATAGCCGGTAAACTTGCTGGGGTACTTATCCAGAATCAAGATGGAGCGCCAGGTGCAGATCCTAAAATTCAGATTAGAGCAGCAGCTTCTATCTCTGGAGATTCTAATCCACTTATAGTCGTTGACGGTTATCCGATTTCTGGTAGTCTTGCTACAGTTAATCCTAATGATATCCAAAGTCTTGAGATACTTAAGGATGCAGCTTCTGCAGCTATCTATGGGTCAAGGGGTGCCAATGGTGTTGTTCTTGTAACAACAAAAAAAGGCAGATCAGGTAAGCCATCAATAACATATGATGGTTATGTAAGTACGTCTCACAGATATGTGCAGGACAACATACTTGCCGATGCATCTGATATGGCTGCATCAATGGAGCAGTTGAGAGACGCAGGTGCTGTTGATTTTTCTCTTTTTGATGTGACGACAGAAGACGACCAAGGAAATGAGGTTCTTGTGACACCGGGAGAAGACATATTTAACTACAGACTTAATGGATACAGAAATGCTCCAGACGTAGTACCAGTAGAAGACTGGTTATTTCAGAATGGATCAAGTACAAGTCATAATCTAGGAATTAGTGGAGGGACAGACGATATAAATTATTATGCGTCAGTAGGATATCTTAATACTCAAGGTGTCGTTAGAACTCAAGCTTTTGAGAGATATAATGCCAGATTAAATCTAGATGCGAAGTTGTCAAATAAACTGAAAGCAGGTTTGAGCATAAATGGATTTTTAGGAGACAGAGATATTGTGGGTCATGACATGAGAGATTTATTAAGAGCCTATAGTGTACACCCGATATACCATACAGAAGAATCTATCAGATTTGTACAAGAACTTAATGACGAGGCAGTTTCTTTAGGTCTTCCTTCGTTTGATTCAGGATTTAGAGGTGGATCTGATGCACCATGGAATCAAAGTATCTCGACTCTGCAACCAGGGATGACAGCTCAAGACTGGCACTATGGTAGAAGTGGAAACGGGATAGCAGGTTCAGGAGATGCAGGGCCAGCAACAAAATTAGATAACACAGATAGATCCCAGAAAACTTTGTTTGGTAATGCCAACGCTTATCTTCAATATGAAATAGTTGATGGCCTTAATATCAAAACAGTTGTCGGAGCAGATAATAGAAACACGAGAGATTTTTTCTGGAGAGGACTAGAGTTTGACTCTAGAGCGAGAACTACACAGACGCGACTACAAGAGTCAGTTGTAGATAGATCTTCTGTATTAAGTGAGACAACATTAAATTTTGCGAAGAACATCAATGGTGTTCATGATGTAGGAGCAGTGTTAGGAGTAGAGTTTCAAACCTTCTTTATAAATGGAATTTCTCTTAGTGGAACAAATGTACCATTCGGACAACCGCAAAACTTTGCACTCTTAGATCCTGCTGACGTTTCGATTTCTGAAAGAGATGAGACGATAGCAAGACAAAGTGTGTTTGGTAGAGTTAACTACGCTTACGATAATAGATACTTAGTCTCCCTTTCATTAAGAAGAGATGGAGATTCTCGATTTGGAGTTAACAACAGATTTGAAGTATTTCCAGCTATATCTTTAGGATGGAATGTACACAATGAGGGATTCTGGAATTCTAGCTTATTATCTGATCTTAGGTTAAGATTTAGTAGAGGTTCATTAGGAACTACATCGTTTCTTGGAGCATTTAGTTCTCAAAGTTTACTTGACCCTAGAGCAACTATCTTTGGTACAGGATTCTTAATACCATCAGATGTAGAAAATCCAGACCTTACATGGCAGACGAATACGGAGACCAACATTGGTGTTACCCTAGGCTTTTTGGACAATAGATTTAGAGCAGGAGTTGACTATTATACATCTGATATAGAAGATATTTTGATTAGACAAAGTGTCTCTGAAGTTGTAGGTACAACAGATATCGCCTTGAACTCAGGTGATGTAAGAAGTTCTGGAATAGAAATTGAGTTGGGTGCTAATCTTGTCAACAATAGTGATTTTACATGGTCTATTGGTGCCAATGCGTCAACTGTAAATACAGAAATTACAGCCTTAGGAAACTTAGAGGAATTACCGCGTTCTGATTACGGGCAGTCAGGAAGACACCCAGTGTGGAGAAACTATGTCGGTGGTCAAATAGGAGAAATGTGGGGACTAGAGACAACAGGAGTGGTGCCTCTTTCTGAGCTCGCAAATCCTGTAGAATTTCCAGGACAAGAAAGTGGATGGAGTTATGTTGTAGACCAGCAAGCACCAGGAGAAGAAGGACACGGAGAGATAGATGCCAGTAGAACAGTAGAAGAAGGCGGTGACCTAGTTAAGATCGGTAACAACACACCAGATTTTTATTATGGATTCAATACGTCTCTAACCTACAGAAACTTGGATTTCTCTATGCAGTTCCAAGGCGCTCAAGGAGGAGAAGTGTGGAATGTTGATCCTCTATACTATGGATCACAGTGGGGTAGAGCATTAAGCGCAGATTTTGATGCGAACGGTGACGGTCTTGCAGATAGCAATAATCAGCACTTTGCTCGTAACAGAGATGAGACTGATGCAATGATTCAAGATGCTTCTTATTTAGCATTAAGAAACTTTACAATTGGTTACAATCCTAGAATAGCAAGATTATCTAATGCAGGTGTAGGTTCTTTTAGAGTTTATGTTGCAGCTACCAATCTATTGTACATAATGGGAGAGGATTATACTTCATTTAACCCAGAAGGTGTTGAGATCACGAATGGTGGTTACCTAGGTCCAACCACTTACGGATTACAAGTAGGTGCAAGTCCAGTAGTAAGAAGCTTTTCACTAGGTGTTAATCTTAAATTCTAAAAAAACTTGAACATGAAAAAATATATATATTTCTTGCCATTAGTTCTTTTGATGGCATGTACTAGTGACTTAGATCAATTTCCGCCAAACATTGCAAGTGCGGATTCGTTAACAGATTTTGATGGTGTGCTTAATGCAGCTTATTACTATCAGTTAGGTACAGTAACGCCGATGGCTGTTATGGGTGACTTTAGAGCAGATAATGCTCTTATGTTTGAGGCACCTTTCGATGAGTTTGACAAGTACGGTCCAGATTTAGTCCAGATGGATGAGCAGTTTTTTAGTCCTTTTTATACGGCTAGTTACAAGTCTATATTGAGTTCTAATATTGTTATCGAAAACTCTTCAGACGCTACGGAAATAGGAGAGGCGCGATTTTTAAGAGCCTTAAGTTACTTCAAGCTTGTAAGAGTGTTTGGTGGCGTTACAATTAATCTATCCGATTCTCCAAGTGTAACAGACCAAGACATATTGGAACGCCAATCGCCTTCTACAGTCTATAATGATGTAATTATTCCAGACTTAGAGGCAGCTATTGCTGCGTTGGGGTCTACTGCATCTAATGGCAGAGCTTCAAGGCTTGCAGCTCAAGGCTTACTTGGTAAGGTGTATATGCAGATGGGAGAATTCTCTAATGCTGAGGCGGAATTATCTGCAGTAGTTAATGCGGCAGGTGAGGCAGGAATTGCTTTACAAAGTGATTTTTCTCAAGTTTTTGGTGTTGACTTTGACTTGAATCCTGAAATAATTTTTGCAACGCAGGTATCAAGTTCTATAGTTGATGAATATGGATTTTCTGAATTTTGGTCTTGGTCAGGTGGTTTGGATACTAAGTCTCTAGAGCCTCTTGATGTAGATCTTATTGATGCTTTTGATAATAGTCCTGGAGACTTAAGAAGAGCAGTTACCATTGATGAAGGTTTACTAAGTTCTCCTAAGTTTCCGCAGACAGGCGGACCAGATCATGATTGGATAGAATTGAGACTTGCAGATGTTATTCTTCTTTATGCTGAGGCATTAAATGAAAATGGTAATGCTTCCGCTGCCTTGACTGAATTGAATAAAATCAGAACAAGAGCAGGACTAGAGAACTCAACTGCTTCTGGCCAAGGTGAAATAAGAACTGCAATTGCTCAGGAAAGAAGACTTGAACTTGCCTTTGAAGGACAGAGATGGTTTGATTTAGTAAGAACTGGAACTGTAGATGCAGAGATGGGTCAGGCAATCAATAGTGACTATCACTTGTTCCCTATCCCTAACTCGGAAATACTTTCTAGCTTTATGGTTATTACACAGAACCCAGGATATTAAGATTTTTTATAAGTGAAAGGAGTTCTACTCCTTTCACTTTATTTTAAAATTCGCATTTATAAAAAGATAGAATAGTTTTTAGTTTTTTCATTCTGATTCATTAGAGGTCATTGTACCTCTAATGATTTTTATTTTTTCAATGCCAGTGCTCTATCATTTTTATAGAGTGACAATTTTATACATTCCAAATGAATACATTACACGACAACCTAGAACCCACAAAAGCATATTGGATTGATAGCGAAACACCATGGGAACCTGTGGCGGAAGGCTTATCTAGACAGATAATGGGCTATGACGATAAGATTATGCTCGTGAAAGCAAAGTTTGAAACAGGCGCTGTTGGTCAACTGCACAAGCACTACCACTCACAAGTAACTTATGTCGCCAGTGGGGAATTCGAGATGACGATAGGTGACGATATCCGGATTATAAAGGAAGGAGATTCTTACTATATACCACCGCATGAAATACATGGATGTGTATGCAAAAAGCCAGGCATTTTAATTGATATCTTCAGCCCTGCAAGAGAAGACTTTTTAGGTCATGATCAACTAAAATTAGATAGATGGCCGATCAAGTAAAAAAGAAAGGTGGTTTGCGTTGGTGGGTAATAGCCTTGGTTGCCTTAGCTGCAGTCATTAATTATATCGATAGGCAAGCATTTTCTGTTTTGTGGGAATCTGATATAGGAGCGGAAATGTTTCCAGACTTGGACGTTGCCGAAAGAGGAAAAATCTACGGCGAGATTAGTGCTTACTTCATAATTGCCTATGCTCTGGGCCAAGCGATTTTTGGCCGAATCTTTGACAAGTTAGGTACACGTATAGGCTTCGTGCTTTCTTTAGGATTTTGGTCCTTAGCTACAGGTCTACACGCTGTTGTAAAATCTGTTACAGGATTTTCTTACCTAAGAGTTTTATTAGGACTTTCTGAAGCCGGTAACTGGCCAGGAGCAGCAAAAGCTAATGCTGAATGGTTTCCTACAGATGAACGAGCAGTTGCACAAGGTATCTTTAACTTTGGTGCCTCTTTTGGCGCTATGATTTCAATTCCTGTAATAGGATTACTTGCACAAAATTTTCATTGGCAAACGGTTTTCCTTGCTATTGGACTGGTCGGATTTATATGGTTGATTCCTTGGTGGATTTATGTAAAGTCTCCACCCAAGACGCATCCATGGATTTCTGATGAAGAAAAGAAATATATTCTTAGTGGTCAGGAGAATGAAGTGTCTTCTGATGGAGAAGAAGCTGAGAGTTTGAGTTATGGTAAGATCTTAGGATTCAAACAAAGTTGGGGAGTTATACTAGCCTCTGCAGCGATAGATCCGATTTGGTGGATATTTGTTATCTGGATTCCAAACTATTTAGTAAGTGTGTTCGATATGGATATTGCGGGCATCACGAAATTAGGTTGGGTCCCATTCTTAGGAGCTATGATAGGTGCTTGGTTTGGTGGATTATTAGCCAAAGCATTTTTTAACAAAGGATGGAATGTCAATAAAGTTAGAAAAACAACAATCGGTATTGGTTGTGCTATTATGTTGCCAGCGCTACTGGCATTGAGTAATCCCGGTAGTGCACTTGTAGCTGTCTTAATTATGGCCGTAATCTTATTTGGCTTCCAAACAGCCATTGGTAATATTCAGACCTTACCTAGTGATTTGTTAAGAGGTAAATCTGTTGGTACCCTATCTGGTATCGCAGGTATGTCTGCGAAGTTTGCAGCAGCAGGACTGGTATGGTATATCAAAGATGTTATAACTCCAGAGAGTTATGGTCAGGTATTCTTTATTGGTGCAGCTTTAGTTATTATTGTTGTCGCTTCTATTTGGTTATTAATACCAAAAATCAAACCGTTAGAAGCATAAGTAAGAAATTAATAAGAAAGTTAATATATATTTTAAATTAGAACTAACACAAAATGAGTAAAGGAAAAGTAGCCATAGTAACTGGATCAACCAGTGGAATAGGATTGGCAGTAGCAAAGAGATTAGGATCAGATGGTTTTACAATCATCGTCAATGGCTTAGATCACGATAAAGGTGCAGAGCGAGTAAAAGAAATGGTTGCGGATGGCGTTGATGCGATCTATCACGGCTTTGATGTAACTGATGAAAAGGCAGTCACAGATAATGTTACTGCTATTGGAAACAAGTATGGCAAGATCGATGCACTAATCAATAATGCAGGTGGTCTGGGAGGAAGATCTAGGTTTGAAGAAATGACGACTGAGTTTTACAGAGGCGTTATGGCGCTTAACTTGGATTCTGTATTCTTTGCGTCAAGAGCGGCTATTCCTTTTCTAAAGAAAGGAGACAACCCAACTATTATAAACTATACATCTAATGCAGGATGGAACGCAGGTGGACCAGGCGCTGGTATGTATGGTACGTCTAAGGCAGCTGTACACACAATCACGAGAGCTCTTGCTAAAGATCTTGCTGAGTACGGTATTCGTGTGAATGCAGTTTCTCCAGGAACGATAGACACAGACTTTCATATTGGTATCAAGTCTACGAAGCCAGAAGTATTCAAGTCATGGGCCAACAACATTATGCTAAAGAGACTAGGTCAGCCAGAAGATGTGGCTGGTGTGGTATCTTTCTTAGTTAGTCCAGATGCAGGATTCCTGACTGCAGAAACGATACAGATTGGCGGTGGTCAAGCTTTAGGTATATAATAGAATCAAGGGCAAAAAATTACGATGAAACGAATAGTCACTTTTGGTGAGATTATGCTGAGGCTTAGTCCACCAGGATATAAGCGTTTTTCTCAGACATATTCTTTTGATGCCGTCTATGGGGGAGGGGAGAGCAACGTTGCTGTTTCTCTTGCTAACTATGGAATGGATGCCGCTTTTGTCTCTAGGATTCCTTCCAGTGACATAGGGCAGTGTGCAGTGATGGAACTTAGAAAACGTGGAGTAGACACACAACACATTCTAAGAGAAGGAGAGCGACTAGGTATCTATTTCTTAGAAACAGGAGCAGTGAGTAGAGGCAGTAAGGTTGTCTATGATAGAGCCCACTCAGGGATGGCGACGATAGGTGCAGGGATGATAGACTGGGAGAAGGTGCTCAAAGGCGCTGACTGGTTTCACTGGACAGGCATAACGCCAGCTCTATCCCAAGGTGCAGCAGATGCTTGCTTAGAAGCTATCCAAATGGCCAATAAGCTCGGCGTCACAGTCTCTACAGATCTCAACTACAGAAAGAAGCTCTGGAAATACGGCAAGCAACCGGGCGAAGTGATGCCAGAGCTCGTAGCGGGCTGCGATATCATCTTGGGCAATGAAGAAGATGCAGAAAAGCACTTTGGATTACATCCAGAAGGTGTAGATGTCACACATGGTGGTTCTGTAGATGCGGATTCTTATTTGTCTGTATTACAGCAACTGATGAAGATGTTTCCAAGAGCCAAGAAGGTTATCACGACACTTAGGGGTTCTATTTCTGCTTCACATAACAGCTGGTCTGGTGTATTGTGGGATGGAAAAGAATTGTTTAAGGCGCCTACGTATCAGATAACGGATATAGTAGACCGTGTAGGCGGTGGAGATAGTTTTATGGCCGGTTTGATTTATGGTCTACTAACTTATGATAATGACCAAGATGCACTCAACTATGCAGTTGCTGCTTCTTGTCTTAAGCATACCATAAAGGGAGATGCCAATTTAGTGACTGTTGATGAAGTAGAGAAATTGATGCAAGGAGATGCATCTGGACGGGTATCAAGATAGAAAAATGGAAAGAATAAAAGTTATTGGCCTAATGGAAGAACAAGGGATGGTTCCCTTGTTTTTTAATACAGACCTAGAAGTCTGTAAGCAAGTCCTTAAAGCCTGTTATGATGGTGGCTCGAGATTGTTGGAGTTTACAAATAGAGGCTTGTTTGCTCACGAAATATTTTCTGAGTTAAGCAAGTATGTGCTTAAGGAATTGCCGGGTATGGCACTAGGTGTGGGTTCTGTCCCTGATGGTGGCACGGCTTCTTTGTTTATACAATGCGGAGCAGCATTTATTGTCACACCCTCTATGCGAGAAGATGTCGCTAAGGTCTGCAATAGGAGAAAAATATTGTTTTCTCCTGGCTGTGGATCATTAACGGAGATAGGATACGCGGAGGAATTGGGTTGTGAGATTGTCAAGTTATTTCCTGGCAGCGTCTACGGACCTAATTTTATTAAGTCTGTCCGAGCACCGCAGCCGTGGACTAAAATTATGCCTACTGGCGGTGTAGCGCCCAACGAAGAGAATCTTACTGGATGGTTGGGTGCTGGCGCTACTTGTGTTGGTATGGGTTCTAAGTTGATTACCAAAGAGATACTTGCCGAGAAAAATTATTCAGAACTAGAGAACAAGGTTAGAAATACCCTTGACCTCATTAAGACAATAAGAAACCGATAAACGCTGATTATGAAATCCTTCCTATCGCAATCCCTAGCTGCTTTTACACTTGTACTGATACTCTTGTCAGGCTGTAATTCTTCATCGACAAAGTCTGAGAAGTCAGGATCAGATTCTGAAATGTCATCAAGTCAAAAGCATCCAAGTGATATCTTGACCAATCTTGAGCATTGGAATCTTATACTTGGAAATGGTAGCAATAGTGGAGTACCTGTTAATTTCAGCGACAAGGATTTTGTCTATACAACCAATGAAGGTGGTCAAGACTGGGCTGTATTCAAGACGCCTAATGCGGGCAACACCCACGGTACATCTAATAACACAAGAACAGAGTTGGCACAACTCAAGAAGTGGTCTCCTAAGACCGGTGGAAAATTATCGGCCAACCTCAAAGTGATGAATGTAGCACAGACTGGTGATGCTCGAGTAGCGGCTACTTATTCTGTTGTTATAGGTCAGATTCATAGTGCAGATGGACACGAGAATGAACCCTTTAAGTTGTTTTACAAGAAATTTCCTGGGCATACTAAAGGCTCTGTCTTCTGGAACTATGAGATCAATACAGCAGGTAATGACAATTCTGGTCGATGGGATTATTCGTACCCAATCTGGGGATATGATTTTTCTGTCGTAGGACCTGAGAAAGATGTCTATCCACCAGAGCCAGAAGACGGTATTGCATTAGGAGAAGAGTTTAGTTATGAGATCGACGTTAGAGATGGCGTGATGTATCTCAAATTTGAAAGTAAAGGCCATCCCACAAAAACATTTACCAAAAACCTTATCCAATCTGAATATGCAAAGGTATCACAACGACCAGAGCAAGTCACCAACTTATTTGTACCTATAGGTCAAGATGGCGTAGAAGTCGAGACAGCTTATGCTGGGCAAGGCCTCTTCTTTAAGCTAGGCGCCTACAATCAAACCAATGGAAAAGATCCAGTTGTCAATATGGTATGGTGCTCAGGTGCTGAGACACAAGGTGGAGACTTACAAAAACAGTATGCTAATGGCAATTACGCTGAAGTGTGGTTCAAGTCTTCTGAGTTGACTATCAATGAAGGCGCCATATCCAACGCGGGATATTTTGCTGCTAATGACGGCTTAGCTAGTAAGACTGTCTACCCACACGCAGTTATCCCAGTGATGGACAAGTTTAAGATTATGTTGGGAGATGGTAGCCATATAGAGGATCTGACTGCTTATGAGCATAAGGATTTCTTTTATTCAGTTATAGACGGTACAAGAAGATGGGTCGTTTATAAGACCCCTAATGCTGGAGTGACCTCTCAGAACTCGAGTAACACACGAACAGAATTGCATGAAAAGAGGGAGTGGACACCAGAAGAGGGTGGAAAACTCACGGGTACTTGTAAAGTGATGCAGGTGTCTACCTCAGGTGATGCAAGAGTTGCCGCTTCTTTCTCTACTGTAGTGGGGCAGATACATAGTGGTGAAGGCCATGAGAACGAGCCGCTTAAGATCTTTTACAAGAAGTTTCCAGGGCACGAGAAAGGTTCTGTATTTTGGAATTATGAAATCAATACAGCTGGTGAAAGCAATAAGGGCCGTTGGGATTATTCTACTGCGGTCTGGGGCGATGATTTTGCAAAGGTAGGTCCTGATGCCAACACTTATCCTGCAGAGCCAGCTGATGGTATAAAGTTAGGAGAGGAGTTCAGCTATGAGGTCAATGTGTATAAGGGTATTATGTATTTGACTTTTGCGAGTGAAGGCCATCCCACTAAGACGTATACAAAGAACTTAATAAAGTCAGAGTATACTACTAAGTCAGATATTCCTGCACAAGTGAAGAAAACTTTTGTACCGATAGGCCAAGATGGGACCGAGAAGCCAGTGGCTTACGCGGGTGAGCTTAATTACTTCAAGCAAGGAGCTTATAACCAAACTAACGGAAAAGATCCCGCCAAGAATATCGTCTGGTGTACAGGTGCAGAAGTCTATGGTGGAGATATCGCTAAGCAGTATGAGAACGGTAGCTACACCGAAGTATGGTTTAGAGAGACTTCAGTGGGGCCAGGAACTGCACCGCAGTAGGTTCTCGAGTTCGTTATTTATCTCTAAGAAAAATAAAAGTGGCAGTCAGTATTCTGGCTGCCACTTTTGTATAAGGTACTTTCTATAATATGCGATATGCAGTTTAGAAGGGCATCTCTTTCTTATCAAAGCAGATAAATTCATTGGCGACGATCTCTGTTAATCAATGAAGGAGAGTTAAGGCTGTGTCTATGATTTTATCCAAGAAATAATAAAGAAGCACTTCGTTGGCGCAAAAACACGTCATATAACGGATAAATAAGTTGTATGATTGAATATTACGTTTATATTTGTAGAAGATTAGATTTACCTACTCACTAAATAGGTTTTTAGGACCATTTAGAATGAGAACTTGAAATTGGAGATCAAAAAACATGCAATTATGAAAATGGCTTTCAGTTTATTCTTCCTTGTATCTGTGTTCTATACTTTTCATGCACAGGACTGCGACTATAGGTATGAGAGTAGCTTGATTATGACCGACAACATAGAGATAACTCTTGAACAAAAAGCTAAGTCTGAAAAGCAAATTCAGGACTACCTGAATTGTATTCAAACCACACAAGACTCCGTCAAGCTCTTTTGGCTGAATAGCCGTATCGCATTTAATTATAGTAGGTTAATGCCCCATAGTGAACTTGTAGAGACATATGGCTTAAGAGCTTTTCATTATAATCAAGAAAGGTTTTGTAAGGACTATGTAAAGCTATATGTATACCACTCGGAGGATAGTGATTTTCCTATGCAAAGACCATATCTAGATCAAATTGATACCGATGAAGCAAATGAAGTCAAATCTCATTGTCTCGATAACTATAAAGAAGCTGAACTGGAAAGCTATTATAGCTGTAAGCAAAAACTATTAGGCTCAAAATCTTCGCCTGATTTTAATGAGGTCTATTTCAATGCGCTAGAACGAATAGGTGAGAATGATCAAGTTGAACGTAAAAAAGAGATTGTGAATTGGGATATCCAAAATCAATTAGATGCGGCAAATAGAGCCAAGTTAGATGAGCTCTATGACAACTATGATTTCCCTACAAAAGAACTTGTGTCACATAAAGGATTGATGTCTGCCTTTATGATACTACAGCATAGCAAAGATTGTGAATGGAATGAGAAATGGACGAGACGATTTTTATTATACAAGGATGATCTGGGCATAGATGGTTTATTCTCTTTTTATTTTTTTAGAAATTTCAACTCTAAGGATGGTGTTTGCAAAGACAACTTGAAATTTATAAAAGAGCTTAAGGAAGATGACAACTATAAAGAATTATTAGACTTTTCTCGTTTGGAAAAGCAATTCAATAAAGAGAAATAGCACACTTTAAACGCCTCTTTAAGCTGTACTTTTGTTCCTTTTAACTAAAGGAACCTTTTGATGCTAATTCTACACTGCCTAAGCACTTCAGTAAAGCCCTATGCTCTATGAAGAAAGAGCATCAATCTTTTATCCTCAACAACACCGCTGCAACTGCAATTACTTCACAAGAAATCATACAAGAGCTTTGGAGTGGTTATGGAAAGATAATTCGTGTTAGGCTACAAGGATCTGACAGAGACAGTGTTGTTGTTAAATTAGTGCAACTGCCTAATCGAAGTGATCACCCACGGGGATGGAATTCAGATTTTGGACACCAGAGAAAAGTTAAGTCTTATCAGGTGGAGATGGCGTGGTATCAACGGTATGCTAAGAACAGTAAAGCAAGACTCCCACAGTGCTTGGCTATTGAAACTGAAGGCGATGATCTTTTGCTCTTACTCGAAGACTTAAATGCTGCTGGATATAATCTGCGTAAGCGCTCGTTAGGTTGGGATGAGATAAGAGAGTGCCTACAGTGGTTGGCCCAGTTTCATGCTAGTTATATAAGCCAGTCACCGAGAGGTCTTTGGCCCCAAGGTACTTATTGGCACCTAGAGACCAGACCAGAAGAATTAGGGGCCCTCAGTGATTCTAAGCTGAGGGAAGCGGCACCCCACATAGATCAGAAGTTGCGTAATTGCCAGTTTAAAACCTTTGTACATGGCGATGCCAAGGTGGCTAACTTTTGTTTTTCTGATAATGGCCAGGTTGCTGGATTGGATTTCCAGTATGTCGGGGGCGGTTGCGGTATGAAAGATGTAGCTTACTTTGTTGGCAGTTGTCTATCGGAGAAGGATTGCGGGCGCATGGAGTCTAAAATATTAGATACCTATTTTGCTTACTTACAAGAAGCTCTCCCAGAGGAAAATGAAGCTTTAGAGTTAGAGTGGCGTGCTCTTTATAGAGTTGCTTGGGCAGATTTTCATCGTTTCCTCAAGGGTTGGAGTCCGGGCCACTGGAAGATCAACAGTTATAGTGAACGTGTTACACAGGAAGTTATCAATGCTTTGTGATATGGATCTAGTAGAACTAAAAGATATTGCAGTCAAGGCAGCCCGCGCCGCCGGCGAGGTTATCCAGGGGTATGTAACAAAAGAAGTAGTTACAGAAATAAAACCAGAACCCACTAGCTATGCAGCCCAGGTAGTTACCGAAGTAGATAAGAAGTGCGAGAAGCTTATTTTGAATCATTTGCAGGCTAGTTGTGAGCGCTATGATCTTGCTATTCTGTCTGAGGAGACCGTTGATGATGGAGGTAGATTTAAGAAGGACTATTTCTGGTGTATAGATCCCTTAGATGGGACGCTAGCGTTTATC
>CALBWK010000077.1 GCA_937969415.1 uncultured Saprospiraceae bacterium
CTACTACCTCTGTCGAAAAACGCAGTAGGCTGATGAACAAGATTGCTGACTTGATCGAAGCTAACTTAGAGCGGCTGGCTATCGCAGAATCACTCGACAACGGCAAACCCATTTGGCTAGCTAAAAAAGTAGATATTCCCCGCGCCTCTTCCAATATGAGATTCTTTGCGCAGGCGATAACTCAATTTGCTACGCAAGCACACGAAATGAATTCTGCTATCAACTACACTTTAAGAGAACCTTTGGGTGTGGTGGGCACAATCTCTCCTTGGAATCTACCGCTCTATTTATTTACTTGGAAGGTCGCCCCTGCTCTCGCGGCAGGCAACTGTGTTATCGCTAAGCCTTCAGAGGTGACGCCGATGACAGCCTACTTACTATCAGAAATATGCATTGAAGCCGGCTTACCTGCAGGTGTCTTTAATATAGTCCACGGAGATGGTCTTAAGGTTGGTGCTGAAATCGCCAAGCATGCTAAGATCAAAGCTGTATCATTCACTGGGAGTACGCGAGTCGGTGCTGAGATAGCCAAAGTCGCCGCTCCAGTATTTAAGAAAGTCTCCTTAGAGATGGGTGGCAAAAATCCGAACATCATCTTTGCAGATTGTGATTATGATAAAATGTTGAGAACTACTGTACAATCTTCGTTTGCTAATCAAGGGCAAATTTGTCTTTGTGGCTCTCGCATATTTATTGAGCGGCCGATCTATGAAAAATTCAAGAAAGACTTTGTGGCTAAAACATCAGCCTTAAAAGTTGGCCACCCCAGTGACGACACCTCTAAACTTGGAGCAGTGGTATCAAAACCGCATTACGAAAAAGTACTGTCATATATAGAATTGGCTAAGGAAGAAGGGGGGAACATATTGACTGGTGGTCACGCCATTCATCCTGAAGGTTATGAAGAGGGTTGGTACATAGCACCAACAATAATTGAAGGCCTACCACACGATTGTAGGACCAATCAAGAAGAAATCTTTGGACCAGTCGTCACCATAATGCCTTTTGATACAGAAGAAGAGGTATTGACCTATGCTAACAGTACCGTCTATGGCTTATCGAGCACTTTATGGACAGAGAATCTCAGCAGAGCACATCGGATGGCTAAGCAAATCGATGCGGGCATTGTCTGGATCAACACCTGGTTATTGCGAGATTTGAGGACTCCTTTTGGTGGTGTCAAGAATTCGGGGGTGGGCAGAGAAGGCGGCTTCGAAGCGCTCCGCTTTTTTACTGAACCTAAAAATGTCTGCATTCAATACTAAAAATAAATATGCAAAAAAAGGCGACCATATTTTGGATGATACTCTTTGTTTTTATCATTGGGTTGTCCCAAGATTATCTGTTTGTCGATTGGGGATCTGATTTATCTTTACTGGGGTTTCCTTCTTGGCTTGGATGGTTTGTCTTTGTACATTTTCTTTGTCTTTCTGCGCTCTATTTCTTCAGTAAAAAGTATTGGAAGGAATGATTTATTTCATTCTAATAGTCTATATCTTAGTTGTCTTCATAGGCAGTCTTAAAGGAGCAAGCGAGGAGGCCGACACTCCAGAAAGTTATTTCTTGGCCAATAGAAATCTAGGCACCCTAGCGCTTTTCTTCACCATCTTAGCGACCAACTTTAGTGCCTTCTATTTTCTTGGTTTTGCAGGCGCAGGTTACCGTATCGGGTATGCGCATTATATTATGATGTCGTTGGGGACTGCCTTTGCTGCTATTTCTTTTTATCTGATTGGCACAAAAGTTTGGAGCGAAGGAAGACAGCACGGCTTCATAACACCTGCAGAACTCATCTATCATAAGACCGGTAGTCAGTCATTGCGCTGGGTGTTTGCAGGGATTATGATCCTTTTTACTTTCCCTTATCTGGCCCTACAAATTATAGGGGCTGGCTACATACTTGAGAATCTTACTGACGGCACTATTCCCTATTTGCTCGGCGCAAGTCTACTAACACTCTTTACTATTGCTTATGTATGGTTAGGTGGGATGAAAAGTGTAGCCAAGACAGATCTGAAGCAAGGCATACTTATGATCATTCTGATGGTTGCAGCAGTGATTGTCATAGCCAACAGTCTTGGAGGCCTAGAGGAAGCCCACCAAAGAGTACATCAACTCAAACCACAACTCTTCACTCGAGAAGGCAACAACAACGCATTCCCACCCGCCAAATGGTTTAGCCTCTTAGTGTTTTGGATCTTTTGCATCCCGATGTTTCCACAGATTTTTACAAGATTCTACATTGCTAAAAACCTAAGTGACCTTAAGAAATCAGCTTGGCTATATGCGATGATTCCACTTTTCATTGCAATACTACCGGTGATGATAGGTGTACTTGGACATCTCACCTTTCCCGACCTCACAGGAAAAGAAACAGACCAGATTTTACCAAAAATGCTGGCGGCACATAGTCCAGAATGGTTTTCAGGATTAGTGATGACTGGAGCTTTGGCTGCTTTTATGTCCACCTTAGATTCTCAGCTCTTGGCGCTCAGCACGATGGTGACAAGAGATTTTGTCTTACCCTTCAGAGAGGATATGGATTTAAAAAAGCAAGTATCTATCGGACGACTCTGGGTCATCATTTTTGCTCTAGTCGGCCTTGCCATTGCAGCCCACCCTTTTGACACCATTGATGATATGGGGCGCTTGGCTTTTGGTGGATTAGCCATCTTGTTTCCCGTTAGTTTATTCATACTAAGAGGAGGAGGTGTAGACCACAGGTGGGCCTTAGTCTCTATATTTCTAGGAGAATTTATCTTAATAGGCACCCATTACGGATGGATTCCTAAATCAGTTTCACTGGGTTTTGACACCCCTATCTTGGCCTTGGTGGTCAGTTTTATTGTCTTGTTGATTTGCAAGCTTTTGTCTCGAGCACAGAAAATCATCTAGCATTCTATTACATTTAAAGTTGAATAAGAGGAATGACAAAAAAAGACATACTCGCCGAAGCGAAAAGACTGCATAAAGCAGAAAAAGACAGGAAGCAAGTCGAAGCAACAACCATCGCCCATCCCAAAATGGACGTCGGTGATGCTTACAAAGTGCAGAAAGCTTGGATGGACATTAAGAAAAAGGAAGGCCGTACTGTGGCTGGTTATAAGATCGGTTTGACATCCCGAGCTATGCAGCAAGTGATGGGTATCGATGAGCCAGACTATGGTACTCTTCTAGATGACATGGTCTTTGAAGAAGGCAGCACCATCGAGGCTGCTCAATTTCTTGATCCTAAAATAGAAGTAGAGCTGGCATTTATTCTCAACAAAGAACTCAAAGGAGACAACATTTCTGTGACCGATGTCCTCAATGCAACGGACTATGTGGTGCCAGCACTAGAGCTTATTGCCGCAAGAAGCTACAGAGTCCATCCTAAGACAGGTTACAAAAGAACTGTAAGAGATACCATCTCTGACAATGCAGCCAATGGTGGTGTTATCCTCGGCGGGCGGCCGATGCGCCCAGATGATTTAGACTTGAGGTGGGTCGGTGCAATGATGAGCAGAAATGGTGTCATTGAAGAAAGCGGCGTCTCAGGCGCAGTCCTCAACCATCCCGCAAAAGGCATAGCTTGGTTAGCAAAAAAATATGCAGCCCACAATATTGGTCTTAAGCCTGGACAAATTATTCTTGCTGGCTCCTTTACCAGACCTGTCAACATCAGACCTGGAGATACCTTTACTGTAGATTACGGAAAGATGGGAACCATCAGCTTATACTTCTCTTAGATATCGGCGACAATTATGAATGAGATAGAAAATAAATTTAAAACAGCCATCCACGCTGGTCAAAAGCAATATGGCATCTGGAATGGCATCCCACATACTTATGCTGCT
>CALBWK010000078.1 GCA_937969415.1 uncultured Saprospiraceae bacterium
AGTTAATGCAGCTCAAGGTGTAGAAGTCGGGACAGAGTTGGTTTGGGATTATGTAAAGACCTATAAGACACCAGCAATGTTTGTCATTAATCAACTAGACCACGAAAAAGCAGATTATGAAATAGCTCTAGAGCAATTGACTACGAGATTTGGCAGCAATGTCTTGCCTGTCCAATTTCCTGTTAATCCGGGTAACTCATTCAATTCTATCGTAGATGCTCTACGAATGATCATGTATGTCTTTCCTGAAAATGGCGGCAAGCCCGAAAAACAACCCATACCTGAAGCCTATATGAATAGAGCCCAAGAGATGCACAACCAACTTGTCGAAGCCGCCGCAGAAAATGATGAGTCACTAATGGAGAAATTTTTTGAAGCAGGTAGCCTCAATGAAGAGGAACTTGCCGCAGGCTTGACCATCGCTTTGGCCAATCAACAAATACATCCTATCTTCTGCTGTGCCTCTATTTCTAATATGGGCAGTGGTCGGATAATGGGATTCATTAATGATATCGCACCTAGTCCAGCCGATAGACCACCGATGACCTTGGATACAGGTGGAGAGTTAGATATCTCAGAGAGTGGTCCCACTGCAGCCTTTGTCTATAAGTCTATGTCTGAGCCCCAAGTTGGAATGGTGTCTTATTTCAAAGTATACTCGGGAAAAATTAAATCGGGCGATGATGTAGTCAATCAAAGCAATCGCAGCTCAGAAAGAATAAATCAAATCTTTGTCTCATTAGGAAAAGCAAGAGTAGGTGTAGACGAGCTGGTGGCAGGAGATATTGGGGCTACACTCAAGCTCAAAAGTACTCAGACTAATGATACGCTAAGTGGTAAAGGCGGAGAGTTTCAAGTTTCTAAGATGTTATTTCCTCAGCCCAAGATACGGGTAGCCATCAAGCCGCCTGGTAAAAACGATATGGAAAAGTTGATGAAAGCGTTATTTCAGATCGCTGAAGAGGACCCTACATTGAGAGTAGAACAATCTGCAACCCTCAAGCAAACTCTACTCCACGGACAAGGCCAGTTGCATCTCGATCTGATTAAGTATCGTATCGAAAAAGTAAATGGTATCGTGATGGAATTTGAACGACCAAGAATTCCTTATCGAGAGACGATTACAGCCTCAGCGGACGAAGCCTATAGACATAAGAAGCAATCTGGAGGATCTGGACAATTTGCTGAGATATCGATGCGTATCGATCCTTATGTAGAAAATATGCCTGATCCACAAGGTCTTAATGTAAGAAAGCGAGAAGTCGAAGACTTGCCCTGGGGTGGTAAGTTTGAGTTCTTATGGTGCATCGTAGGCGGCTCTATTGATGCTAAGTATATCAATGCTATCAAGAAGGGTATTATGAATAAACTGGAAGAAGGTCCTCTAACAGGATCTAATTGTCAGAATGTTCGTGTGAGTGTCTATGATGGAAAGATGCATTCTGTTGATTCTAATGATATGGCCTTTATGATAGCTAGTGGTACAGCTTTTAAGACCGCATTCGAAAAAGCCAAGCCTCAACTGATGGAGCCTATTTACGATGTACATATTCTTTGTAATGACAATTCTACAGGAGAAATTATGGGTGATCTTCAGACGCGAAGAGCTATAGTGCAAGGAATGGATTCTGATGGTCACTACCAGAAGATAAGTGCAAAAATTCCCCTTGCTGAGATGTATAAATACAATGCAAGTCTGCGGGCATTGAGTCAGGGTAGGGCTAAGTATACAAGGACTTTTAGTAACTATCAATCAATGCCGATGGATCTTCAGAGAAAGTTGGTCAATGAGCATAAAGGTGCTGAAGCGATGATGGCATAAATAAAAAATTTACTCAATTACAAAAAGAGCTTACCCCTTGTGGGTAGGCTTTTTTTTATTGACGCTGATAATTGATTATTATGCAGTCTAGTCCATATGTGGTATGTCTCATAAATCTTTAAGGATAGTTTTTGATGCTAAGCGCCTGTTCCATAACAGAGAAGGATTAGGCAGTTATGCTAGGACTTTGGTGTCCTCTATGCAAGCGCTATCGCCCCAACATACCTATTATCTATGTACGCCTGACTTAGGTAATAATGCTTATGCAAAAGATTTTTTAGATACTGAGAAGTATCAGCATATCACTGCCCCCGCCAGTGCAAACAAATCTGTTTGGAGAACAAAAGGAATTGTCAAGGATTTGAAGCAACATAATATAGACGTGTATTGGGGGCTTAGCAATGAATTGCCCATTGGCATCAAAAAGATATCCTGCAAGACGATTGTGACGATTCACGATCTCTTCTACAAGCACTACCCGCAACAATTTGGATTATTGGATAGGTGGGTAGTGAACAAGAAATATCGATATGCAGTCAATGCAGCAAATAGGATCATAGTAGCGAGTCAGCATACTCGCCGAGACCTTATAGATGCTTTTCCTAGTGTAAGTGGACGTACAGAAGTACTGTATCAATCTACATTGTATGAAGGGTGGAAACCTCAAGTAGATGCCACAGCTGAGCCATATTATCTAATGGTAGGCTCTCTAACTCCAAGAAAAAACTTAGAACTCGTTGTCAACACCTATGCTAAGCTCCCAATTGCTGAACGCCTTAAGGTCCGAGTAGTAGGCCGACATACTAAATATGCTGATGACATAAAGTCAAAGATGGCTAGGCTAGGAGTAGAGGAGTGTTTTGAGTTTATGGGACAAGTCTCTAATGAGGCCTTATGGAGATTGTATTCCAATGCGAGGGCTCTCTTATTTCCGAGCCAGTATGAAGGGTTTGGTATTCCTGTTATAGAATCACTTACAGCTGGGGTGCCAGTAATCGGTTCTTCTCGATCATCCATTCCGGAGGTCATAGGTAAACATGGTATAGTAATTGAATATGATAGTACAGATTCGCTAAGAAGCGCCTTTATAAAGTTGAAGGAAATGAAAGTCAATCTACTTGAAGATGTGGACAGTCATTTGAAGTCCTTTGGAAAGCAAG
>CALBWK010000079.1 GCA_937969415.1 uncultured Saprospiraceae bacterium
ATGATTCTTCATACTTAGGCTTTGGACAAGGAAGTTTGCTCGACCTTGTCATACTTGTAATACATGATCACGCCGTAGATAATATGCAAAACGCCAAAGCCCACTGCCCAAAAGTAGATACCAAGGCCTGGGAATAACATAGAGACTAACCCAAGTCCTATCTCCATAAGGCCGAGTGCTGCTACATCTCTATAGGTATAGCGACTGGCTGAGTACAGTGCCATCCCATAAAAAATTAAGGTGATAGGCCCTATTAACATCAAATATCCTTTGGCCAACACCAACAACCCAAAGATACCACCCGTTACCAGAGGTACTAAGAAAGCTTTCAGTGCATTGAGCGAGGCTTTGTTCCATAGAGTCTCATTTCTCTGTCGTGCTTTTTTTGAAGTAAAGAAGTAGGCAGTGACTATTGAGAGCAGTAACACTATAGCCGCAACCGCAAGTAACTTCAGAACGATAGGGGAGAGAAAGCCATTTCTGATGTCACTATAAGCTGTAGTCGGTGCGGTTATAGCCATCTGATAGGCAACATAGGCGCCTATAAGCGCATAGATACCAGAAAGTATACCTGAGGATCCGCTAAGGGAGAGGAACCTTGTTCTGTTTTCCATTAAGGACTTGATGTCCTGTATGTCTTTCAAATATTCATCCATAAGAAAGTACTTTGAAATACAAAGTTAATCTAATTATTCTAATATTGTAAGTAAATTATAATTAGAGAATAGTGAGAAGACGGAAATTTATCAAAAATGCAACTGGAAGCCTGCTTGGCCTTGGTGGCTTGGCAGGTTTGTACGCATGGCAGATAGAGCCATTCTGGTTAGAGTTTGTAGAAAGGGAAATGCCAATCCTTCACTTGCCCGATCGTCTGGTTGGAAAATCCTTAATGCAAATAAGTGATATTCACGTGGGCAATAGATTTGATTACAACTATCTAATAGATTCCTTTAAGGCGGCTCAAAAGTACGAGCCTGATTTTGTAGTGTATACTGGCGACTATGTCAGTTATGAAAGCCCAGAGCAATTTGGACAATTACAAAAAGTATTGGCATCTGCGGTCCATGGGCGATTAGCCACCGTAGCAATTTTAGGCAATCATGATTATGGTAAAAATTGGACCGAACAAGCTGTCGCTACGATGATCACCAATCAATTACAAAGTGCTGGAATAGAAGTCTTGGTTAATCAACAACTAGAATTTGAAGGATTAAACTTCCTAGGTATTGATGATTATTGGGGCCCAAATTTTGAGCCAGAAAAGGTCATGAAATACTACGACCCTGCACAAGCCAATATTGTTCTATGTCACAATCCTGATGTCTGTGATCTTGATGTGTGGAATGGATATAAGGGATGGATTTTATCCGGCCACACTCACGGAGGACAGTGCAAGCCACCTTTCTTGACTCCACCCTTGTTGCCAGTGAAGAATAAAGAATTTACTTCAGGTGAGATCGATCTTGGTGATGGAAGAAAACTTTATATCAATAGAGCCTTAGGACACCTGTGGCAAGTGCGATTTAATGTTCGTCCCGAGATTACTTTGTTTCACCTGAAGAGGGCTTAGTCTGCTTTAATGCAAATAATTTTCACTACGCTACCTTCTGACTTCCTGAAGGCCTGCGCTGAGCGAATGAAGTGAATCGAATGTGAAGAACCGCTACCCCGCTCTGTGATCTGTTATCTCTTCACTACGTGTTTCAGCACACCACCCAATTCTCTGAATTAAGATTTATAGGATTAGGGGATTAAAGGATTGTGAGCGCAGGTCCACTATGCACTATGCACTCTCTACGCTGCCTTCTAACTTCCTGAAGGAAGAACCGCTGCCCGCTCCTGTTCTATTATTTATGATCTAAATCAAGAGTTTCGCACACCACCCAATTGGCTGAATTAAGATTTATAGGATTAGGGAATTAGGAGGCTTATGAGCGCAGATCCACTATGCACTAAAAACTATGCACTAATAACTTTCTCCACGCTACCTTCTGACTTCCTGAAGGCCTGCACTGAGCGAATGAAGTGAATCGAATGTGAAGAACCGCTGCCCCGCTCTGTGATCTGTTATCTCTTCTCTGTTATCTAAAAAAGCAGAACTGCACGCCTCGTATGTCTGAATTACGATCTATTGGATTAGGGGATTATGAGCGCAGGTCCACTATGCACTATGCACTAACAAACTATGCACCAATAATTTTCTCCACGCTACCTTCTGACTTCCTTTTACCTTTGTTTCTCATAATAAAGTTTAATACTATTCTAAGCCTTATTTTAGGAATAGAAACGACCAAGGAGTGTGAGATAATGACTTCCTAAGAAGATTTTAAATCATTCTGTCCTTTAGGTATATCCACTATCCTTTTCAGTTGAGCATAGAATCTGAACAGTACTTAATGCCGACTTGATCGAGCAAGTGTAAGACAAAAGGAAAGATGAGGTGCGAAACTTAGGTCTATTATATTCCTAAATCAAACAACATCTTATGATTTTAAAACAATGCGTAGGTATAGACATTTCAAAGAAATCATTCACGGCTTGCACATCAAAATTCACTGATGATACTTCTATCAAAAGTGGAATCGTTAGAACTTTCTCCAACGATAAAGCTGGTTTTAAAAACTTATCTAAATGGGTAAAAACTCAAACCGACAACTCCTTTCCCTTAATCTATTGTATGGAAGCAACTGGCACCTATTTTGAAGCCTTGGCTCATTATCTGTATTTACGAAACGATGACGTAAGTGTAGTCTTGCCAAATAAAGTAAAGCACTTTGGGCATAGCTTGAATATAAAGTCCAAAACTGATTCTCAAGATGCGATTATGATAAGCAAAATGGGCGCCCAGATGCAACTGGCACTTTGGGAACCTACACAATCTGTATTCAAAAAACTGAGATCTGCGACACGTTTGCTCAGTTCACTAAAGAATGATAAGACAGTGATTTCCAATAGATTAGATGCAGCAAATTGTGGGTATGAGCCGGACAAGATGATGATGAAGACCTACACTGATCTTATCAAAACGATAGATAAGAAGATTGGCCAAGTCGAAAAACACATCAAGGAAGTAATGAAATCAGACCTTCAATTATGGTCTAAAGTGGAGATTTTATTGACTATACCAGGAGTTGGAATCCAAACAGTGGCGACGATTCTTGGTGAAACACAAGGATTTAAGTTGATTAAAAACCAAAGACAATTAGTGTCATATGCTGGATTAGATGTAGTCCAAAAACAAAGTGGCACATCTGTTCAAGGACGTTCTAGAATCAGTAAGAAAGGCAATAGTCAGATAAGAAGGACTCTGTTTATGCCTGCAATGTCAGCCACAAACCACAACAAACCTTTAGCAGAAACTTACCAAAGAATTAATAGCAGAAACTCAAATAAAAAAATTGGCCTGATAGCGGTCGCAAGAAAAATGTTGGTTCTCATCTATTCAATGTGGAAATCAGGAAAACCCTTTGATGAAAATCACCAAAAACAGAAGATATCCGGTTTTCATGAGGAAGTGGAACCTTCTTCGTCCCAACACGAAGTGTTGGCCTGAAATAAAAGTAGATGACACTTATGTGCATCATCTACACAGAATGGATCTCCGTACGATCAATCGTCGTAGAACCTTCTTCGTAATGACTAAATTAGGTAAAATATGTTTGGAATTTAACACAGTACCTAAAGGCTGCACTGAGCGAAGAATGAGTCGAATGTAAAGAACCGCTTACCACTTTTGTTATAATAATTCTTTCAATTTTAGCAGAGAGTGCATAGCCTCCCCTTCAATGGATTAGAGAGGTGAGCGCTGATACCACAAA
>CALBWK010000080.1 GCA_937969415.1 uncultured Saprospiraceae bacterium
AAATGCTCGAGATCGACTCTATTGAGTGCTTCGTCAGCAGCATCAGAAGGTACATTGATAAAGCGTCTCAGAAGAAAGTTGGACAGACCTATCATCAGAAAAGTAGGGAACGATAATATCTTCTTGAAGAAAGCGAGTGGGTAGGCATTTCTATAGAGGACACTATTGGCCTTCATACTAGCTCTCGTCTTGGGCAGGAACTCCCCAAAAATCAAGACGACTATGGTGATGATCAGCGTATAGACAAATAAAGAGGGAGCGCCTTCGCCGAGGTAAGGCTCTACAAATGGAGTTAGGGCCATTGTCGCAAAAGAGGTAAAGGCCACCAGCGCTAAATTATTGCCAACTAGCATCGTTCCGAGAAACTTCTTGGGCTCCTCATAAAACTTGGCAATGAGGTTACCACGTCTCGTATTCTGCTCTTTTTTGACCGCTATACCCAGCTTATTGGCAGAGATAAAGGCGATTTCGGAACCTGAAAAGAAAGCCGAAAGGAGCAAAAAGAAGAGTATCGTTAGAAATAAGGCCATTATTTAGCTAATTGTGTCTGTATCTTTGAGGCCTAAAGATAGGGATACCCACCCTATAAATCTCAGCTATGAAGGAGACCATCAAATCCGATATCAGAAGACTCAGCAAAGACGCCTTAGAGACGCTGATGAAGGAAAACAATTGGCCACGTTACCGTGCAGATCAGATCTGGGAGTGGGTATGGACCAAGCAACGGGTCACCTTTGACCAATTTAAGAACCTCCCTAAAGACCTCATTGCTTACCTCGATGCCAATTTCACTATACTGCCCGTCACGGTAGATAAGGTTCAAAAGAGCATAGATGGCACCATAAAGAGCCGAATGAAGCTCTTTGATGACCACCTCGTGGAGTCGGTACTTATTCCGGTACAAAATGATAAACGCTTTACCGTCTGTGTCTCCTCTCAGGTCGGTTGTAGTCTCAGCTGTGCTTTCTGTGCGACGGGCCAGATGAAGCGTATGCGGAACCTTGATGCCTCAGAAATCTATGATCAAGTCGCCTTGGTCAACAAGCAGTGCATAGAGACTTATGACCATCCACTCACCAATATCGTCTATATGGGTATGGGTGAGCCTCTGCTCAACTATGCAAACGTTCTCAGCAGTATAGATCACATCAGCTCGCCTAAGGGCCTAGGGATGTCGCCACGAAGGATAACTGTCAGCACCGTCGGTATCGCCAAGATGATCCACAAACTGGCTGATGATAAGGTCAGATTTAACCTAGCACTCTCTCTCCACGCTGCCGATGATGTCAAGCGGAGTACAATTATGCCAATCAATGACCAAAATAATTTGAACACACTGATGGAGGCCTTAACTTACTTCCACAATACAACAGGCAATCGAATCAGCTATGAATATATAGCCTTCGATAACTTCAATGACACCCTCGAAGACGCAGAAAATCTGTTGAAATACTGCAAACTCTTCCCTGTCCACGTTAATATTATAGAATACAATAATGTAAGTGGCGTGAATTTTGAGAAGTCTAAAGCGTCACGCTTAGATCAATTCGCTAAATATCTCACCCAACGCGGTGTGATGGTAACTGTACGTAGGAGCAGAGGAAAAGATATAGATGCTGCTTGCGGACAACTCGCCAATAAGGGGTAAAACCCTTACTTATTAGCGTATTGAACTTAATATTTTTGCTCTTAAACCCCTGAGTCTCTATGTCTAACTACAGAATTCTTATAGCGCTTGCTACCGTACTATTATCAGTCACATTGGCCAATGCGCAGAGCCTTATACAAGGAGAAAATCTCAAACTCAAATCTTACCTCAACAATCCGATTCCATCTCAATATCCCCTAGTGGACGAGATTATCAAGGACTACGAGATTTACAAGATTACAATAGACAAATCAGATATATCTGTGACACCAGATTCGCCTTTGCTCAATCTGAAATTGGGCAACAGCATCTATAAGCTCAATTTATTTCAAAACAATCTTGTCACAAATTATAAGAGCGCTGGCCAACCCCTTCTCTTAGGTGGATCTATGACCAAAGGTGGTACCGTCAGCTTGACAATCAATGATAATTTTATCTATGGTAGTATCAAATATGGTTCTCAAAACCTCTTCATAGAACCGCTCTATTACCTAGACCCGTCAGCGCCTAGAGACCTCTACGTTGTCTATGAAGCCAGTGATGTGATAGAAGATAGTACACATACCTGCGGAGTTACTGAGACAAAAGAAAAAGAAGAAAGTTATGCCAACAGAACTATAACCACTTGTAAGATTATAGACTTAGCGATAGCCAATACATATGATATGGTAACCAAGTACGGAACCAATGTAGACGTAGAAAACCATAATCTCGCTGTACTGAATAACGTACAGACAAATTACAGATCGGAGTTCGATGACAATATAGAATTTGAGGTTGTTGCACATTACTTTCCGGCAAATACAGCAACGAATCCCTATACACCGAATACGACGACGACTAATGCAAGTACTCTACTCGCAAATTTTAGATCGTGGGCTCAGGGACCTGGAAATGCAGGTGGAGGGAACACAGGCGGAGCTACTGGTGAATTTGGCGTAGATTATACTATGGCCAGTGTGTGGACAGCCACAGACATTACCTTTGGTGGAAGTAGCGGGACTGTAGGCCTAGCCTATACACCTGGCTGGCATCACCTACTAGAAGATTATTCTGCGGCAGCACCTAGTTTGCAAGCAATGGTTACCCACGAGAAAGGGCATAATTTTAATGCTGATCATGATGCTTCTGGTACAACCTTTATAATGGCGCCATCTGTAACACTTACAGATGTCTGGTCTCCAGTCTCTAAGACAGATATAAACAATAGACTATCAGGTCTCACCTACTTGGATAATTGTTCTACACTCGGAGCCCCTACGGCTAACTTTTTTCAGTCAGCCTATGCTATCTGTTCTGGTAACACTGTAGAATATGAAGACCAATCTCAATGGGGTGCAACTAGAGACTGGGAATTTTTTGGTGGTTCACCAGCTACTGGAATAAACGAAAAAGAGACAGTAACTTACGCTACAGCAGGTCTTTATGCAGTTAAAATTACCTCTGACAATGGTACTGGAAATGATGAGTTCTTTAATTATGTAGATGTACAAGCTGCTCCGCCTACACCTTGTACACCGAGTGGTGGCAATGGAGGTGCAGGAGGTATAACAAATGTATCACTAGCTGGGATGATGTCAGTTAGCTCGGCTTCTGGTGTCGTCTACGAAGATTTTGCGTGCAATGAAGTCGCAACTCTAGTCGCTAATACAGCTTACAGTCTAGTTGTGGGTGTGACCGGTGTCCAACGATTAAGATATTTTATAGATTACAATAATGATGGAGACTTTTTAGACACAGATGAATCCTCTCCTACCTATAGTTTTTCAGGATCAGGAAATTTGGGTCTAAACCTAAATACGCCTACGAATCCAGTTCTTGGCGAATTGCTGAGAATGAGAATAACGGTATCCACTATGGGTTCTACAATAGAGAATGATGGTTGTACTGCTCCGACTGTGGGACAAGTAGAAGATTATTCTGTCTATTTCGAAGAACCACAGGTGCTAGGTTGCACTGACCCTACTGCAAATAATTTTGATCCAGCAGCAACTATTGATGATGGCAGTTGCACCTTCGGAACATCCACTTTATGGTATGCTGACACAGATAATGATGGCTATGGAGATCCTTTGAACTCTACAAATGCTACATCACAGCCTGCGGGTTTTGTAGCGGACAATACTGATTGCGATGACACTAATGCCAATATAAATCCGGGTGCTACAGAAATATGTGACGGCCTTGACAACAACTGCGACGGACAGACAGATGAAGGAGTCACCATAACTTATTACGCAGATAGCGATGGTGATGGATATGGCAACATCAATTCCACAATGCAAGATTGTTCGCCACCTACAGGATACGTTACTGACAGTACAGATTGCGACGACACTAATGCCAATATAAATCCGGGTGCCACAGAAATATGTGATGGAGTTGACAACAACTGCAACAATCAGACAGATGAAGGTGTCACCACAACTTATTACGCAGATAGCGATGGTGACGGATATGGTAACCCAAATTCTTCAACTCAAGCTTGCTCGACTCCAAGTGGT
>CALBWK010000081.1 GCA_937969415.1 uncultured Saprospiraceae bacterium
CCTTCTGGTTGGATGATTTGATAGTCTCCAACAAATTCCATCTCATCACAATCCACACTAATAAATTTGGTCAGCACAGGCCCAAATAATTCATCACCAGTATCAAATCCCAATGCATCATTCAGTCCTTCGTTGGCTGGGATCTCATCTTTGACCCTCCAAAACGACTGCATGGTGAAAACTAATTCAGGGCTCAGGTTATCGGAATATGAGAGATCTAGTTTTGAACCGAGTTCAGTCCTCAAATCCAAAAATTTAAAGGAAGGAGAAATTGAAAAGAAGGATCTCTTGACAGAGGATGAGTACTTTGCTGTACTCGATACTTTGCCAAAGGAAAACCAAATGTTAGAGGATACTGATCCCAATAAGTTCATAGCGAAGATGGGAGCAGATGCTGTTCGAGAATTGCTTATGAGACTTGATCTCGATGAGTTATCTTATGAGCTTAGACATGCGGCAGCTACTGAAACTTCTCAACAAAGAAAGTCAGAGGCACTTAAAAGATTAAGAGTCGTTGAATTGTTCAGAGATGGACAATCTAGAATAGATAATAGACCTGAGTGGGCTATTATCGAATATCTACCAATTATACCACCTGAGCTTAGACCTTTAGTTCCTTTGGATGGTGGTAGATTTGCGAGTTCTGATTTGAATGACCTTTATAGAAGGGTAATCATCAGAAACAACAGACTTAAAAGACTTTTAGAAATAAAAGCACCAGAAGTTATCTTGAGAAACGAAAAGAGAATGCTTCAAGAGGCAGTAGATTCTCTTTTTGATAACTCCAGAAAATCCAACGCTGTAAAAGCGGAAGGTGGTCGTTCACTAAAGTCATTAAGTGATATTCTAAAAGGAAAGCAAGGTCGATTTAGACAAAACCTACTCGGAAAAAGGGTAGATTACTCTGGTAGATCTGTGATCGTTGTAGGTCCAGATCTTTTGCTCCACGAGTGTGGATTACCAAAAGGAATGGCAGCTGAACTCTTTAAGCCTTTTGTAATCAGAAAGCTTATAGAAAGAGGAATAGTCAAAACAGTAAAGTCAGCTAAGAAACTTGTTGACAGAAAGGATCCTGTTATATGGGAGATATTGGAGAACCTTTTGAAAGGTCACCCAATCTTACTCAACAGAGCCCCGACGCTGCACAGACTTTCAATCCAGGCGTTCCAACCAAAATTAGTCGAAGGAAAAGCTATCCAACTACACCCTTTAGTTACTGGAGCATTCAACGCCGATTTTGATGGGGATCAGATGGCTGTACACGTGCCATTAAGTCACGCTGCAATCTTGGAAGCACAAGTATTGATGCTTTCAGCACACAATATGTTGAATCCACAGAATGGTACGCCGATAACGCTACCTTCTCAGGATATGGTATTGGGTTTATACTACCTTACAAAGGAGCACCCAGCGCAAAAGCATGGTGTAGATGGAAAGCAGAGATTATTCTATTCTCCAGAGGAAGTAGTTATAGCTTATAACGAAGGGAGATACAAGCTACACAATGGTATCAAAGTAAGAGTACTAGTTGATGGAGAAGATGGTGGACTTAAGCGAGATCTCGTGGAGACTACTGTTGGTAGAGTATTGTTCAATGAGATGAGACCGGAAGGTACTCCTTTTATCAATACACTATTGACGAAGAAGAACCTGAAGTTGGTTATCTCTGATATCATCAAGAGAACTAATTTTCCTACAACTGCTGAGTTCTTGGATAAAATTAAGACGCTTGGTTTCTATTGGTCATTCAAAGGAGGTCTTTCGTTCAACTTAGGAGATCTTATCAATCCTACTCAGAGAGAGCAAACCTTACTGGATGCTCAGACGGAAGTAGATGAAGTTTGGGATAACTACAACATGGGTCTTATTACGCCTAATGAGAGATATAACCAAGTCATTGATAAGTGGACTTTTGCCGATAATAAGATTACAGAAAATCTTATGACAGAGCTCAAGGAACATAAGCAAGGATTCAATTCAGTATATATGATGCTTGATTCTGGAGCTAGGGGTTCTAGAGCTCAGATAAAGCAGTTATGTGGGTTGAGGGGATTGATGGCTAAGCCTAAGAAGTCAGGAGATGCTGGTGCATCGATTATTGAGAATCCAATTCTATCTAATTTCTTAGAAGGGCTATCTGTACAAGATTACTTTATCTCTACCCACGGTGCGAGAAAGGGTCTTGCCGATACAGCCTTGAAGACAGCCGATGCAGGTTACTTAACAAGAAGATTGGTGGATGTATCTCAGGATGTTATCATTACTGATGATGATTGCGACACATTAAGAGGTATTGCAATAACTGCATTCATTGAAAATGATAAAATAGTAGAAACCCTCTCTGCAAGAATAGAGGGCAGATTTGTATTGAACGATGTATTCCATCCAGAGACTGAAGAAGTCATTCTTGAAGCTGGGTCATATATAGATATTCCTACTTCTAAAATGATAGAAGATGCGGGAATCGAGAAGTTGAAAATACGGTCAGTATTAACTTGTGAAACAACTTCTGGTGTATGTGCCAAGTGTTACGGTAAGAACCTAGCAACAAATAGAATTGCAGAGAAAGGGGATGCTGTAGGAATTATTGCCGCACAAAGTATCGGTGAGCCAGGTACACAGTTGACACTAAGAACCTTCCACGTGGGTGGTATCGCATCTGTATCAAAAGCAGAATCAGAAACTATCTCTAAGCACGATGGCTTAGCAGAGTTTGATAATATCGAAACTGTTGACTTTACAGAAAATGGAACTAAGAATAAAGTGGTTCTCTCTAGATCAGGAGAGGTAAGATTGTATGATCCAGAATCTAATAAGCTGCTTACAACCTTCTTTATCCAATACGGATCAACATTACACATTAAGGACAAGCAAAAGATTAAGAAAGGAGATCTGATTAGTCAGTGGGATCCATTTAATGCTGTTATTCTTTCTGAGGTCGGTGGTCTAGTGAAATTTGAAGGATTAGAAGAGCTAGTCACTTTCAGAAGAGAAAGAGATGATCAGACTGGAAATGAGGATTTGGTAATTGTCGAATCTAAGAACAAGAAACTAATCCCTCAGATAAAAATTATTTCGCCTTCTGGTGAAGAGTTGAAGTCTTACACTATGCCTGTTGGTGCATACTTATCTGTCCAAGATGGACAAGAAGTTGTGCCTGGAGATAAGCTTGCTAAGATACCAAGAGCGGGTGGGCAGATTCAGGATATTACCGGTGGTCTTCCAAGGGTGACGGAACTTTTTGAAGCTCGTAATCCGACGAATCCAGCTGTTGTTTCTGAGATTGATGGTATCGTATCTTTCGGTAAAGTAAAGAGAGGAAACCAAGAAGTATTTGTCTTTGATGAAAAGACAAATCAGAAGCGAAAGTATCTTATTAAGAAAGGTAAGTTGATGCTTGTTCAAGATGGTGACTTCGTAAGAGCAGGTACTAAATTATCTGAAGGAGCTACTTCACCATTTGATATCTTAAATATTATGGGACCTTTTGCAGTACAGCAATATCTCGTAAATGGTATCCAAGAGGTCTATCGATCTCAAGGTATCGGTATCAATGATAAGCACATAGAGGTTATCGTCAGACAAATGATGAGAAGGGTCGAGATCGAGGATCCAGGAGATTCTACTTTCTTAGAAGGAGAAGCAGTTGATCGATTCAAGTTCCTTGAAATGAATGATTGGATATTTGACAAGAAAGTGATTGAGGATACTGGAGAATCTGAAAAACTAAAAGCAGGTCAGCTTGTATCTCTGAGACAGGTAAGAGAAGAGAATTCATATCTGAAAAGAAATGATAAGAAGCTATGCAAATTCAGAGACGCCGTAGCTGCAACTTCTAAGCCTCTATTGCAAGGAATTACCAAATCTTCATTAGGTGTGGAAAGTTGGATATCTGCAGCTTCATT
>CALBWK010000082.1 GCA_937969415.1 uncultured Saprospiraceae bacterium
ATAACGTTGGGCGCCAATCAAAAAGCACAATCGCTAGGCAAAGGAGCTTCCGTCGCCAGTCCACTTGCATAACTTACATTTAGTGAGTCCAGTACAAGACCATCCCGCACATTGCCACTAAATACCTGCGTGCCATAACCCAGATTGTTCATATGTGCTCGTACATAGATAAATTCATCTGGTCCCACATCGACTGGCCCACCACTTCTCGTAAAAGGTTGCTCATTGACATGGCTGTGGCCTAATATTCTGCGGTAGATCAATGTACTATCGGGATAGAAAACTTCCCACCAGTCGGCATATTGATCGCAGCCAGTATCTGGACTTTCTATAGTGACAGATAGAGTGTAGTTATTAGGGCCTCCCACGCAATCTACAGCCGTTATTTTAGGTAGGTCGTCTGTACGATTTTCGAGAATTGATTGGGGTTCAGTTTTTCCGCACGAGATAAAGAAGAATAAGCTGAATAGCAGGAAGGTTAATTGCATCTGATGATTCACTCTATATTATTTAATGAGATAAATATGCTACAAGATTTTTAATCTTGAATCTTTTTCTGAAGAATTTTCTGGTCTTCCATGCCATATGGCTAGGTATTGTCCTGTCGACATTTTTCTTGCGGCTTGTTTGGCCTTATCTGCTAGCGCACCTGTATAAAGTTCGTCAATAGTCTCAAACCATAGCTGCACCCATTTGCCAAAGTGGGCAGGGGTTATACTATGATTGGCAGTTCTGTCTACTTCTATATGTTTTCTCGACGGACTCCCTTTGAACTTGGTTATGCCAAACAGATTTGTTTCCCAGAAGTCAGTTAACTTACTCAGGTGCTCAGGCCACTGATCTCCATCTATGTGTTTGTTGAAGATGGGTCCTAGTAAGGAGTCCTCTCTTATTTTAGAATAGAAGGTGTCAACCAATAGGGCTAAGTCTTCACGATTTTCTATTGTCTTTGTAGACATAATTGTACCAGGTTATCCTTTGAAGAATCTTACTGTCTGCTGACTGAGCTCTCGTCCCTCTTGCTGCCTCAGAGCTTTAATAAAATAGTGTCCACTAGGCAAGTCTCTTATATCTAATGTTAATGTTGATCGACTATTGATCTGATGGAGACTACTTTGAACTTGTTGACTATCTCGTGTAATAATATGCAGTTCCAATTTACTTAGACCTTCACTGTATGCTTCTAGTGTGAGATAGTCTAAAGCAATTGTTGACTTAAGTTCAATTATAGGTGTAGACGCTATAGAAGTTTCTTGAACACTTGTAGAAGAATCTGTGTCATAGCTCGGCCCTGTGTTATCTTCTGTAGCTATTGGATGTATCTCTATATTGTGCGGATGCTCATTGCTGCCCAGATCTTTTTCTGAATCTGCAATCGGTCTAATTTGACCCATAAGATCTCTTTCTATTGCTGTGTCAATACTGTCTATCCCGTCATAGTCAGGGAGAGAAGGGTAGCCGCTAATAGCTGCATTTATTGCTGGACTATTGCTATCTAGTCCCAATAAGGTGCCGCCGTTTTCGTCCGTGAATAAGGGGTCTATATTCGTTATCCCTTCACTAGGAGAGTTGATGCCCATATTTCCGAAGGCAATATTGCCAAGCCAAGTTTCTTCTCCAGTAGCTAAGGAGAATAGATTGTTGTCTGGATCTGTGAAAATATTGTTGGCCAAAGTGACATTGCTTGGCTTATCGTTGCCGGATTCGCTGAGCGCCACTGCTGCACAATCTACTACAGTATTGAAAGCTATATTGATATTGATCAGTGGATCAGCATCTTCGTTTTGTAGTAAGATTGCTCTGTCTCTGAGTCTATAGAAATAGTTGTTGTAGATGTAGTGATCTCTTCCTTCCCGTACGCGTACGCCTCCTTTCCCATTGATAAAGAAATTTCCATAAACGATATTTTCTGAGCCGTGTCTGAGGACAAGTTCTGATCTTGGGTTGTTTTCAAAGGTGTTATGTCTATAGATGTTTTGACTGGCCTTGCTAGATATGATTTCTCCGTCTCCATTGCATTGGGTGAAGTAACAATATTCTACAGTCGATCGACTATTGAAGTTGGCCTGAGAGCTAACACCTATGCGGATAGGCTCTATGCCCAGATCATTTCCTGTGCCATCAAAATTTTTAAAAGAACAATGCTGTATCTTATGGAAACCTGGCTGATCATTGTCTACTAGAATGGATAAGATATTCTGGTCATCTAGATTTATTCTGTTTTCAAAGTTACAGTAAGTAACGTCACAGAATTGACTTTGCTCTCTTACAATGAGGTACTTGTGGCAAGTGTAGCCTTTGATGTTGAGTTGCGTAAAAACATTATTACTTCCCGATATGGATATGATATGGTTGGTCCCGATGTTGCCGTCTAAAAATTGAAACCCATCTAAAGTGACAAAATCTCCATCAACCAAGACTCTAGAAGAGCCTGTGAATATGACCCTTCCTCTCGTCTCTGCAGTGATATATAGATTGCTGTTGTCGATATCCATAATGATATTCCTATAGGTGCCATCATCCCACATAATGGTATCATTGCTTGCGGCAGTATCGTGTGCTAGGTCAAATTCACTTTGCGAGCTGACAGGTATGATTTCACCAAGAAGAGCTGTGGGTGCAATCAATAATAACAGACTCAGATAGGTGTAGACTACATTTTGCATTTAAGAATTATTTTGGCAGGTAAGTTAGAGCATATAAAACAAATGGGTTGTCTTTATTCAAGACAACCCACATTTTCTGAGATGCTTATTAAAGCATTATTCTTCGGTTATATCTTTTATTTCTGCATCAGGTGCATTGGCGATAACGGAGGCAATACCATTTTCCATAGCTGACTCTGAGGCGTACATCTGACTCTTGCCAATAATTTGTCCATTGCCAGCTTTCATATTAAAATATGGGGAGCCATCCTTGGCAACTTTTCTGTCAAAGGCTCCATCGTTTGCATTTTTCATAACAGATTGGATGCCATTGCTAGCACCTGACTTGTCGGCGTAAGTCTGGCTGGCCAAGATAATTTGACCATTTCCTGCTTTAAGTCTAAAGCCATATTTTCCTGAATCGTTCTTGTAAAGTTCAAAAGGCATTTTAATTAGGTTTTTTGTTAATAAAAATTCTCTCGCTCCAGTTCTAAGTCAATCGAAGCTCTTACTCAAAGTTAACAGAGTTCTTGAAATATCTTCTATAATTGATACCCATTGAATTAAGGGTTTGTCACCTCTATTTTCCTTGTGATTGTTTCTGTGTCCAGATTCAGCCTAATGAAATACGTGCCTGGTGTCAAAGTTATAGGTAAAGTGACGCTGTATCCTAAATCAGAATTTCTTTGTACTACTTGGCCTACAAGATTATGTATGGTCAGTTGTTTTATGACTTGATCTGACTCGATGGTGACATTAGTATATGCAGGATTGGGGTATAGGCGTACAGAAGAACTCATAGCATCTTCTGTAGAGCTGAGGTCTTTTACTTCAAAGTTTGGATCATCAAATTTTGCACAATCTCCACTGGAGGCAGGCATATTCTCGTCAAGCCATCTCAGCCTCATTTCAATCCAGTCTTTATAGAAACTCATCAAAGTGGCGTGGTCATCGGCAAAGGTGTAGAAGCCTGCATTGGGCCATACGTAGACTCCAAGAATGTCCCATCTTTGGAAATTTCTTAATTGCGCTTCTTCGATTCTTCTAGACCATTGATCTAGTTGTTCTTCTAGATTGGATTGCGATAATAGATTACTGCGCAAGGTATGGTATCTGCATCCAAGAGCTTCAGTAAATGTCTCGTCACTCAGAAAGTTATCCCACCAGGCTGGGCTGTTGCCGACGCAATCATAGTACAGCCAGTTAGAGGTGCTCAGAACATTGCAGAAATCCGCATTTCCAAAAGAGAGATTAAAGTCCCAGACCGGCCCTGCATGCAATCTACCTCCCTTGCTGTCTTTTTCTTTATGGAAGTAGCTGGATAATCTGTAGGCATCTACATTTTTACTAAGCTCGTTTAGGATAAAATTGTCTACAAAACTTCTGAGATTAATATATTCAGTATAGTGCTTGCCATCATTATTGACGTAATCCTCTGCAACTGCCGCTTCTTCAAAGGCATCCATGTAGTCTTGTATATAGGTCCTTTGCTCTGGTTGTAAGTCTTCTGGGTCAGGGTAGTAATACTGGTACTCTACAAATCTACCTGGCCTGTCAAATATATGTTGCTGCGAAGTCCAGTCTTCGTGTTCGCCTTTATCTATTCTAAATATGTATCCTCCGGTGAGTTCATCTCCATCTGTATCTTCAGCTCTTAGTTTAGATATGTCTACACGATTTTTATCTCTTTTTATTTTTTCCATCAAGACATAAAGGCCCTCATAGCTACCATTGAGCACTAGTTCTACGTATTGGGTTTTGCTGGCGTATTGGCCCATCTCATTGGCGAGATGCATAATCAGGACATTGTTCATAAGAGACTTGTCAGGGTAGGGCCCATATAGTATAAAGTCCTCCTCTGAGGGGAAGCCTAGAAAACTGGTGTCTATATCCTGACCTAGTGAAGCCCAAGTCTCTATGCTGTAAGATTTCTTTGGGAAGGTTGCTGAAGACTCTCCTCTAATCTTGAGTCCACAGAGACCTTGATATTCTAAGGGTGGGTCAGTAATCTCGTTACGTAACCCTTGGGAGTTGGCGATGATATTGAGTGAAGCCTGTACTTTTTCTTGATCATTAGGTGTACTCTGGCTATTGATGATGATAATAGGGAGATTGGATGAGGTGAAATCTACTTGACTATATCCCTTAGCAGTACCAAGAATCAAAAATAGGCATATAGTAATATATCTCATCTCACGCATTGTAAGCTGCAAGATAGGTATTCGTCATTTTGGACGCCATACAATTAGTGAAGTCTTTACAGTAATTGCCCTTTATGTCGGGATTACTTTTACTCAGAATTGATGCCTTTCTCTCACTTCGCTAAGAATATATAGAAGCCGTGCAGCTATTTGAATGGCCTTCCCGTCTTTAATTAGTTATGAAGGTTATTTTTATTATCATTGTATAAAACAGCTATCCTATTATGTACACAACTTCACTACTTCGCTTACTTATAGTGGCTATAGTCTCTACTAGTGTTATTTCTGCACAAGATGCTGGAGATAATTTTTACAAAAATGACCTTTTACATACTATCGAATTAGAGTTTGCTCAGCCTGATTACTGGGAGCAGATGGAGTCTAATTTCGAGTCTAACTTTGGAGGTAGTAATCATATTTATATTTTGGGTAAGGTCACCATAGACGGTGAGATATTGGATTCTGTTGGTGTCCGATTTAAGGGTTTTACGTCCTATCCCTTCGAAGGTGATAAAAAGCCATTTAAGCTTGATTTTAATGAATATGTCGATGGCCAACGCTATGATGGTCTGCGCAAGATGAATCTCAATAATGGCACAGGTGATCCTGCTTTCCATAGAGATGTATTGTGTTATAAGATGATGCGAGATATGGGAGTGAAAGCTCCACGTACTTCTTGGGCTAGAGTATATGTCAATGGGCAATACTGGGGTTTGTATCAAACTATCGAGCAAGTAGACAAGGAGTTTCTCAAAAATAATTTTGCCGATGCTGAAGGCAATCTATTTAAAAACAAAGGCTGGAGTTTTCTAGATTGGTTAGGTGCAAATCAAAGTGAGTATGCGTCCATATTTGAACTCAAAACCAACAAAGATGAAGACGATTGGGAAGGCTTTATCCAGTTGATGAATATCATTAATAATACTAGTGATGATGATTTTAGATCAATGATAGAAAGCCATTTCAATGTAGATCTGTTTTTGCGGACCTTAGCAGTTGATGTAGCGACTAATAATTGGGATTCATTTATGGAGCACGGTCGTAACTGGTATATGTATGAAGATACAGATGGTGTTTTTCATTGGATTCCTTGGGATTATAATTTTGCCCTTGGTGGCACTTTTGGTTTTGGAGGAAGTGATGATTGTTTCTTCTTTCCATTCTTTTATTTTTTCACAAATGGAACTGGTGAGGTGGATTTCCAATTTGCAGGATTTAGAACTGATGGTTGTCTGAATACAGAATATAAATGGGACTTTGGAGATGGGAATACTTCTGATTTAGTATCGCCCACACATATCTATGATACGCCTAGCATATACGAGGTATGTCTCACTATGACTGACGATGGGCAATCTATGACGGAGTGCAGGACTGTTGATACTACGTTTGACCCTGCCTTATGTACAACAATTGTTAATGGGACAGCAGGGCATCCTGCGGATATAGTTTTCCAAGAAGTCATTGAAAGCAATCCCAATTGCTGTGATTTTTGGTCAGGAAACTGTGAGAATGAATGGCAAGACACCAATGATTTTATAAATGGTGGAAACGGTAATAATTTTGATATAGATCAGACTAATAATGAAAGAGTTCTGATTCGTAGACTACTTAATATCGCAGAATATAGAGAGCAGTATGAGAGCTATTTTTGCACTATTTCAGATGAGGTGATGACCGAGGAAAGACTCTTTACTATTATGGATGAGAATCGCTTGTTGATTGAAGAGTCAGTAGAAGAGGATCCTAATAATCTATTTAATTATCAAAGATTCTTAGTAGATATCGGAGCAATAGAAGAAACAGATGGGCTTAAGGGTTATATCAAGAATAGGATAACAACTCTATCTCAAGATGTAGATGCGAATATAACTTGTCTTCCAAGAGGGGAGCAGTTGTTTTATCAAGAGATGGTTATCAATGAAGTCGTTGCATCCAACGATTCCATTGGAGGTCAAGCAGACCCAGATGGTGGATATCCAGATTGGATAGAGTTTTATAATACAACTGATCGAGAGCTCGACTTGTCAGGTGTCTTCTTATCAGATGATAGAGATGACCTAAGGAAGTGGGAGTTTCCGCTCAATACAACAATTGCTGTCGATGATTATCTTATCGTATGGGCAGACAATGACTTAATGCAACAAGGCCTTCACGCGGCATTCAAATTGAAAAAGGAGGGCGAAGGTATCTATCTATCCAATGGTGATGGATCACTAATTGATTCTGTATATTATGCAGAACAACAAACCAATATTGGCTGGGCTAGGATTCCGAATGGTACAGGTGACTTTGAGTTTTGGACGACCACATTTGACGATAATAATGAAAATGGGATCTCATCAACTGAGAACCCACTTGCATCTGATAACCTCAATATCTTTCCAAACCCAACAACTGGCTTGGTCAATATAAAGAGCCTGAGTGGCCGTATGGAGCAGATTTTAGTACAAGATGCATCTGGAAAAGCCTTGCAACAAGAGACCCTAATGTTAAATAGCTATGAGTTAGATTTATCTGCCAGAGAAGCTGGTTTGTATATTATCCAGATACAGTTGGCCAACGGCAATACAGTTCAAGAACGCATAGTTAAGATAGTACCTTAATATTCATTCTAAGTCTAATTGGGATATGGCCTATGACGAATTCCTAGCAGATAGGATTAATAACGTAATGAAAGAGCGCAACGCCAATTACTTCACTAAGAAGATGATGGG
>CALBWK010000083.1 GCA_937969415.1 uncultured Saprospiraceae bacterium
GCGGGAGGCGTACTCAAAGAAGGGATACTTAAAGACATTGGCGGCAATGACAATCCAGACGAGGGCGAAACCATAGTTGGCTCCTGCACGGGTGGACTGCACTAGATGCGAGACCCCTATCGCCATACTGGCAAACAGTAATCCTGGGCCCAATACTTTCTTCCAATTCATAGACTTCGATTCCTAGGGTGAGTATCTGAAAGGGAAGATAGGAAAAGATTTAGTTAGTGATATCGCAATTGATTAAGACGAATTCTAATTCTGGGTAGGACTCACGCGTGGCAAGCCATTCCTTAGTGTGATCTTTATTGAGCTTGCCGAGGAAGGTGGCATAGAATAAGGCAACAATCCTTTTCTGCGGAGCAACAAAAGTATTGCCGACAACTGGTCGGAGCTAATTGTTCCAAAGAGAGTCGTTATAGGTGCCTGTCTTTACAAGATTGCCTTCTAGGTCAATAGTCTTGAGGAATTCTCTGATATCACCAGTACAATTTGAAGCCAACTCAAAGATCTCTCCGCCTTCGAGTATTCGTACTGTCGGCAGACTGTTGACACCCAGAGGAAATTCTTCTTCACCAGTAAAAGACTCAATCCGTAAAATCTCATCAGTGTAGTGGAAAGTTTTGGAAGCATGGGCCTGCACTTCGGGATCTGTTTTTAGGGATGGTTTCTTTATACCATAGGCGACCATCAAGACTTTGGTACAAGAGCTAAGGGTGAGGAGGGTTAGACAGAGTAAATAAAATCGCATAGGGAGGTGAGCTTAGGTGAAGTGGCTTGTATCAATTTATAAAATCAGTATTCTTATAACCAATGTAAGCTTTATTAAGAATAGATCTAAAATTAAAGAACAATTCTATTCAAACAGCTCAAAACTCCACCCCCGACACCCCTACTCTCCACTCCACTCATCAAAACCTTGTACCCAGAGCGACTTGGGAGAGCCCGTACTTGTTAGTTTTCGCGACATCCGAAAAAAATAATTAGCATTCTAGGTCACGTTTTGCGTACTTAGGAAATATATAAGTGTACAACCATTAGTTAAAGAGGCTAAATGTAGCCTCCAATCATAAGAACAACTTCCATTAGTTTTTTAACATTAACAATCATTTTATGAAACGAACAATTTTCATCGGGGCTTGCCTTGCCCTTATCAACCTGACAGCACTGAAGGCCACAGCAAATACCGATAGCTTATTCACTTCTGACAAAAATCTCGTTGCAGAAAAGCCAACAACGAAATCAGAACTCAAAACAGTGAGCTTGATACCCAACCAAGGGTTGTCTTTACAAATTTCTCAAGATCAGAACTACCTGCGTGTAGCACTACTAAAAGCTTCTGCAGAGACTTTGGATTGGATCATTATGGAGCGGGGAGGCGAGATCGTCAGCAGAGTAAAAACAGACAAGCCTATCGACCTCATCAAACTATCCAATCTCCATAAAGGGGATTACGTCCTGATGATTAAGGATAGCGAAGGCAGACTCCTGCAACAACCTTTTGCCAAGGCGTAGAAAGTCAAAAATAAAGTACTTATTAACTGATAGTTCAGATGATAGCCAGGTCTTTGCCCGCTTGGCGTTTCATCTGAACTTTTTTTAGACGTTGTAATAGCCTCAGTTCACCTCTAATTCTTTGAAGGATCCGCCTACGGCGGACCAGTCAGTTATCAATAAAAAATAATTAACATCCTAGGACACCTTTTCTGATCTCAAGAGATATATACATATACAAACCATTAGTTAGGAGATTAGAAGTAATCTCACAATCACAAGAATAACGTCCCTAGTAAATTTTTGTAGGTACTATTTTAATGGAACAGATGAAAGGCTCCTATATCGATCTTTTTAGAAGGCTTAAGTCAAAGAATAAGTTAGTATTTTTTTAGTTGGTAATGTTCAGATGACATCCAGGTCCTCAGCCCAGGGCTTGGATGTTTCTTTACATATTTTCACTACTACACGCAGCTCCTTCACCGACCACAAATACATACCAATGATCAGCAGGTACAAAAATAAAAAGCCCACCTTAATTAAAAGGTGGGCTTGGTCCATTAGCTTAATTTGGACTCACAACTAATTCATTTTAATAAATCTATCTTTCTTTATCAATTGTCCATTAGCAGATATGATCAGTTGATATAAACCTTGTGGGTATTGACCTACTGAAATGTTCTGACTTGTGCTTCCACTTTGAATTTGTGTCTCATACATTTCTCTTCCTGCCGAGTCAAAAATTCTAAGTGTACTTTCTATACCATTTTCCAACTCTACATTAAGAAATTGAGAAACTGGATTAGGGAACACAGACAACTGAGGTTCACTTATTTGGAATTCACCAAAGGTCTCACCTACAAATGCGCTCTCCTCTCTTGATCTAAATCCATTCTTAACTAGAGATATAACATCAGAATATGGAGAATAAGAATTGACACCACACTTAGTTCTAACTCGTAGTACAGCAACTCTGTTACTACTGAATGAAACTATTACACTATTATTCTCTATCTGCGCTACATATCTCACTGAACTATCTACAAAACCAACTTCCAACTCGTAAATTGTTGCCCCAGGAACTGCATCCCAGTTGATAAGAAACGATGTCGAGTTGATTTGATTAGATCTAAGATTTATAGGCATCTGACAGTTAGGATCACAGGTTAATCTATCGATAACAAAAGCATTTGATAAATCAAAACATCCTGATAAGTCAGATAGATTATTTCCTACTACCAACCCAGATATATTATTGTACGCTACAACATAAATATTATAGATGCCAGCACTCATACCATCTACATCTATGGTATAAGATGTAGGCAAGCTTATGATGTCGTCATTGCTATTAGTTACGACTAGCGTACGGTCACCGACAACATCATCAGATGGTGTGATAGTCAATAAATCAGCCTCTCCATCAGCAGCACATACTTGCAATGAAGTTCTACCATCATTTAACATTAGATTGCCGCCTTCAACAACACAATTTGCTGCTTGTCTGATGACCTCAATGAAATTATCAGAAATATCTTCGCAAAAATCATCAGTCAATGAAGACAATGGTGCTCCAATAATAGGATCGTCTAATCCTCTATAATTCCATCCCCATACTCTACAAGTACCTGCTGGCGCAGCACTAAGATCTATCGTATTAGAGTTGGCAGAATTAACCCAACCTAAAATATTATTATTTGCATCTGTAATGATGTACCAGTAACTGATATTCTCAGCTGTAGTAGTGTGTCTCACATCAAAGACAATATTTCCAGCTACTCCCGCATATGTAGTATTGCCATCCAGCAAGCTTACCGTACCACCATCTGGCACTTCTCGGTATACTGTGATAAAATTATCAGAGATAGCTTCACAGTCGTCGTCTGTCAGTTGTGATATTGGTTGACCTACAATAGGGTCATCTAAGCCCCTATATGACCATCCCCATATTCTACAAGTACCTGCAGGTGCAGCACTAAGATCAATTGTGTTAGAATTGGCAGAATTGACCCAACCTAGTACATTGTTATTTTCATCAGTAATAATATACCAGTAGCTTAAAAACTGTGCTTCATTGACATGTGTAACATCAAAGGTAATCTGACCTGCACACTGAGCAAAACTAGTCGCACCATTTTCTAGGCTAACTAAGCCTCCGTCTGGTGATTCTCTGTATACAGTAATCGGTTCTGAAAGATCAAAACAACCTTGAATATTAGACAGGTTACTACCTACGCCAGCACCTGTGATCCCTGCATTATAACTGAATGCATAGATACGACATATGCCTACTCCAGCTCCATCAAGATCAAATGGCCCTGAATCTGGTCGCGCCAAAATATTGCCTTGATTATCAGTGATGATGTATCCTGAAACATCTCCTGATCCTGCTGACTGAGATACAACATTAAGTGGATCAGGATTACCATCTACACAGATAGTCGTCCTTGTATTTCCATTATCAAGAGCGATTTCTGATGCTAACGCATTACAGACTCCATCAGCTCTATTTATTATTAATGACAAACTAGGACTAGCCACAGATACACTTCCGTCAGAAGCTAATACTCTTTGGTAATAAGTATTACCAGTTACTGGGCCTGCAACATTTAGCAAGCTATCTAAAGTAGAGAAAGAAAACTGTACTGATGTTTCAGATCCTACTTTCTCTTGCACGACCAATTGTTCAAAATTTGCGTCACTAGCTAATTGGTAAGTATATACAACTAGGTCTCCATCAGGATCTGTAGTCTCACTAAATTGTACGTCAAAATAATCTGACAAACTAGGATCCAAATTAATTTGAGCATCGGCAAGAGGAGAAGTTATGTACGCATTTTGATAAGGGAATCTATTATTCTCTCTCAATATTTGTCCTCTTAATTCTCCACTTGAATAAGCAGTTGTATGTAAGTTTAGATAAAGCAATCCAGACAACAAGCTATCACGTAGACCTTCAGAAATTTCAAATCTATTTGCATCAGTTGAATAGTACCCGCCTTTCAGTCCAGCATCAAGATCTGCCGCCAACAATAAGCTGATCGGGCCATTCATATCTGCTGCTCCGATATGAACGTGAGATCCACCTGCTATAGAAGCATCAAAGTCTCCAATTAAATTATTGAATCCTCCTGAAACTACAAGTTGATTATCGGTAATTTCAAATAGTACATTCCCTAAACCTGTTGTTGCTACAGAATTACTTTGATTCAAACCATCAAGACTTGTACCCAAATAATTCTTAGCCAGTGGGAGCAATTGTCCTCTGATCTCGCCAGGTACATTCGTCAGACTATGTATATTGACATACATTTCTCTGCCAAACAACTGTTCTACTTGTTCCGGAGTCACATCAAAAGTATTTTGCTCCGGTCTTATCGTACCCGCAGTCAAATCTGCTGATAATTCAGGATTCAATACAAAGGTAACACCACCTGTTCTCCCAGCTGGAGCTGTATGGATGTGTATACCACCTGCTAAACTTTGATTAATAGCTGAAGATAATTTCTTAAATGAACCACTTACGGTGATCTGAGATCCACCATTATAGTTCACTAAGATTCTTCCTCGAGCCAAAGTATTGACTGCAGGAATTTCTTGTACCCCTGAAAGATCAGCTCTAAAACTTGCAGCAGCTATAGGCTTTATCTGTCCTCTCAATTCTCCTAATGGATACTCATAAGTATGTACATTGACATATAATCCTTCCGAAAGAAGATTATTGTATTGTGTATCTGTAAGCGTAAAAGTGTTGTTACCTGCATAGACCACAGCACCTTTACTATCAGATTCTAATGTAGCATCTAGTGAAAATTCTATATTACCAGTTTTCCCTGGAAGGCCTACATTTATGAGAAGGCCACCAGCAATACTTGTCGCTAGATCACCTGATAGATTACCTACTGATCCTGATACAGTTAGTTCATTTTGATTAACTTCAAAGATAAGGTTACCTGCACCTTGCGTGTTGACACTAGGTATTACATTACTTCCCAATAAATTGGTAGTAAAATAACTATCAGCTAAAGGAAGCAACTGTCCTCTTAGTTCTCCAGCAGGAAAACCTAGAGTATGAATATTAATGTACAACTCTCTGTTTTGTAGAGCTGTAAGTTGATCACTTGTCAAAGTAAAGGTATTGGCTGTAGCGCTATAGCTACCCGCACGTGAGTCAGCTGCCAGTTCTGTGTCCAACAACAATTCTACACCGCCGTTTCTACCTGCTACACCTTTATGTATATGCGCTCCACCAGCTACATTGACATCAAAATCACTGGACAAGCCAGAAAAAGAACCTGAAACCGTCAATACATTACCGTTGAGTTGAGCTGAAATCTCACCTACTGCACTACTAAGAGCTGCAGTCGTTTCTTGTAACCCACTTAACACGGCTCTAAATTCTGTTGCAGTTCCAGCAACTACTGAATCATTACGCGTAACTGAAATAAAATTATTTGAGATGGCCTCACAATCATCATCCATCAAGGTTGTCAAAGATTGTCCCACGATAGGATTATGCAATCCTCTATAACTCCATCCATAGATTCGACAAGTTCCTGCAGGAATATTACTGATGTCGACAGTGTTTGTTACCGCAGAATTGACATAACCGATAATAACATCATTACTATTGGTAAGTATATACCAGTAACTCAAAAAGTCAGCTGTAGTTGTATGCTCTACATTTAATACTATGTCTCCGACATTGCCTTCATAAGCAGTGGTTCCATTATCCAATGTAACCCTACCTCCATCTGGAGCTTGTCTGTACACTGTTACTGGGTTTGACAAATCAAAGCATCCTGTAATATCTGAAATGTTATTACCTACAGTTGCGCCACTAAATCCAGGCTCATAGGCAACAGCATAAATCAAGCAAGTACCTACACCAGCGCCTTCTAAGTCAAATGGTCCTGTAGCTGGCCTAGCAAGAATGTTGCTATTGTCATCTGTGATGATATAACCTGTAGCTGCTCCTGACCCAGGAGTACTGAATACGATATCTAACGGGTCAGGATTTCCATCTATACAGATAGCCGTTCTGTCAGTACCGTTTGCTAGACTAATGGTTCCACCATTGACATTACACTCTCCATTGTCGCCTTCCTTTCTTACTTCTATAAAATTATCTGAGATATCCTCACAGAAATCATCAGTCAAAGTAAGAATCGATTCTCCTCTGATAGGATCACTCAGACCTCTATAATTCCAACCATAAATTCTGCATGATGAAGCAAATACGTTGCTAAGGTCTACCTGATCTGTATTGGCAGCATTGACCCAGTCTAGAATAATATCATTATCATCTGTAACAATGTACCAGTAACTTAAAAACGGTGCAGTCGTCGTATGTCTTACTTCGACATCCTCTTGCTGTACATCACCTACAAATATGGTGCTGCCGCCAGGAAGAGCAACTCTACCGCCATCTGGAATCTCTCTGTAGACAGTAATAAAGTTGTCAGAAATATCTTCGCAAAAATCATCTGCTAAAGTCGAGATATTATCTCCTAGAATAGGATCACCTAGACCTCTATAATTCCAACCATAAACTCTACAAGTTCCTGCTGGCGCTCCACTAAGATCTAGCGTGCTAGAGTTAGCAGAATTTACCCAATCTAAAATATTGCTGTTGCTATCTGTTATAATGTACCAGTAACTTAAAAAAGGTGCAGTCGTTGTATGTGTTACATCAAAAGTGATTTGTCCAGCACACTGTGCAAAATTGGTACTACCATCTAAAAGAGACACTGTCCCTCCATCTGGAATTTCTCTATATACCGTTATAAAGTTGTCAGAAATATCCTCACATAAATCATCTGCTAAGGTCGAGATATTATCTCCTATGATAGGATCGCCTAGACCTCTATAATTCCAACCATAAACTCTACAAGTCCCTGCTGGGGCTCCACTTAGATCTAAGGTGTTAGAGTTAGCAGAATTTACAAAATCCAAAATATTGCTGTTGCTATCTGTGATGATGTACCAGTAGCTTAAGAAAGGTGCGGTAGTTGTATGTGTCACATCAAAAGTGACCTGCCCTGCACACTGCGCAAAATTGGTACTACCATTCAGAAGAGTCACCGTACCTCCATCTGGCACTTCTCTATTAACAGTGATAAAATTGCTAGAAATATCTTCACAAAAATCATCATTCAAGGTCGAAATATTATTTCCTATTACAGGGTCACCAAGACCTCTATAATTCCATCCGTAGATTCTACAAGTCCCAGAAGGTGCGCCTGTTAAATCTATTGTGTTAGAATTGGCAGAATTGACCCAATCCAAGATGTTACTATTCTCATCCGTTATAATATACCAGTAGCTTAAGAAATTTGCAGATGTCGTATGTGTTACATCAAAAATAATCTGTCCAGCACATTGAGTAAATTCCGTACTACCATCAACCAGTGATACCTCACCACCGTCAGGAATTTCTCTGTATACAGTTATAAAATTATCCGAAATATCTTCACAAAAATCATCAGCTAAAGTAGATATGTGATCGCCTACAATTGGATCACCAAGACCTCTATAATTCCATCCATATACACGGCAAGCTCCTGCAGGTGCTCCACTCAGATCTAAAGAACTAGAATTAGCAGAATTAACCCAATCTAAGATGTTGCTTTCGCTATCCGTAATAATATACCAATAGCTTAAGAATGGTGCTGTCGTAGTATGTACTACGTCAAATGTAACTTGACCTGCACATTGTATAACATTAGTACCGCCATCTTGCAATGCTACAGTACCACCATCTGGTATCTCTCTATAGACAGTAATAAACTCATCAGATATATCTTCACAATCATCATCAGCTAGTGTACTTATTGGATCACCAACTATAGGATCACCTAGACCTCTATAATTCCATCCATATACTCTACATGTTCCTGCTGGGGCTCCACTTAGATCTAAGGTGTTAGAGTTAGCAGAATTAACCCAATCTAAGATATTGCTATTATTATCTGTGATAATATACCAATAACTCAAAGTAGGTGCCGTCGTTGTATGAGTTACATCAAAGGTAATCTGACCTGCACATTGTGCAAAATTTGTACTTCCATCCAGTAAGGTTACTGTACCTCCATCTGGAATTTCTCTTGTAACTGTTATAAAATTATCTGAAATGTCTTCACAAAAATCATCAGCCAAGGTAGATATATTATCTCCTACGATCGGGTCTCCTAATCCTCTATAATTCCATCCGTATACTCTGCACGTGCCCGTTGGAGCACCGCTTAAGTCTATAGTATTTGAGTTAGCAGAATTAACCCAATCCAAAATATTACTGTTATTATCTGTGATAATATACCAGTAGCTCAAAAAAGGAGCTGTCGTTGTATGCGTCACATCAAATGTGATCTGACCTGCACATTGTGCAAAACTTGTGCTTCCATCAAGAAGCGACACAGCACCACCATCTGGTATCTCTCTGTAGACAGTTATAAAATTATCTGAAATGTCTTCACAAAAATCATCAGCCAAGGTAGATATATTATCTCCTACGATCGGGTCTCCTAATCCTCTATAATTCCATCCATATACTCTGCACGTGCCCGATGGAGCACCGCTTAAGTCTATAGTATTTGAGTTAGCAGAATTAACCCAATCCAAAATGTTGCTGTTGTTATCTGTGATAATATACCAGTAGCTCAAAAAAGGAGCTGTCGTTGTATGTGTCACATCAAAGGTGATCTGACCTGCACATTGTGCAAAATTTGTACTTCCATCAAGAAGCGATACAGTACCACCATCTGGTATCTCTCTGTAGACAGTTATGAAATTATCAGAAATGTCTTCACAAAAATCATCTTCCAAAGTAGATATATTATCTCCTACGATAGGATCTCCTAATCCTCTGTAATTCCATCCATATACTCTACATGTTCCAGCAGGTGCTCCACTGAGATCAATCGTATTTGAGTTAGCAGAATTAACCCAATCCAAAATGTTGCTGTTGTTATCTGTAATAATATACCAGTAGCTCAAAAAAGGAGCTGTCGTTGTATGCGTCACATCAAATGTGATCTGACCTGCACATTGTGCAAAATTTGTACTTCCATCCAGTAAGGTTACTGTACCTCCATCTGGTATCTCTCTGTAGACAGTTATGAAGTTATCAGAAATATCTTCACAAAAATCATCTTCCAAAGTAGATATATTATTCCCTACGATCGGATCTCCTAATCCTCTATAATTCCATCCATATACTCTACATGTTCCAGCAGGTGCTCCACTAAGATCAAGCGTATTTGAGTTAGCAGAATTAACCCAATCCAAAATATTGCTGTTGTTATCTGTAATGATATACCAGTAGCTCAAAAAAGGAGCTGTCGTTGTATGTGTCACATCAAATGTGATCTGACCTGCACATTGTGCAAAATTTGTACTTCCGTCAAGAAGTGATACAGTACCACCATCTGGTATTTCTCTGTAGACAGTTATGAAATTACTAGATATTTCTTCGCAATCATCATCGGTAAGTGAAGAGATAGGATCGCCAATAATTGGATCTCCTAATCCTCTATAACTCCACCCATATACTCTACATGTTCCAGCAGGTGCTGCACTAAGATCAATCGTATTTGAATTAGCAGAATTAACCCAATCCAAAATATTACTATTGTTATCTGTAATGATATACCAGTAGCTTAAGAAATTAGCAGAAGTCGTATGCGTTACGTCAAAAACAATCTGCCCAGCGCACTGAGCAAAATTTGTACTTCCATCAAGAAGTGATACAGTACCTCCATCTGGTTCTTCACGGTATACTGTTACGCCATTAGACAAATCAAAACATCCAGTCAGATTAGCAATATTATTTCCAACCTGAGCTCCTGAAAACCCTGGCTCATAAGCAACAGAGTATATCAGACAAGTACCAACTCCAGCGCCATCTAAATCAAAAGGCTGCGCAGAAGGTGTACCCAATATATTTCCAGAATTATCTGTGATAATATATCCAGAAGAAGCTCCAGATACTGGTACCGAAAAAGATAAATTCAGTGGATCAGGATTACCATCAACACAAATAACCGTACTGGTTCCGCCAGTAGTCAAGGCTATCGTTCCACCTTCTACAGTACATACTCCAGTACCGCAGCCACCGCCACCCATAGGGCAAATAGTAGATCCACCAGTCGAATATGCTGAAAGACCTGAGGCTTGCAAGTCTCTATTAAGAGACTGACTAGAAGGAATTGCTGGGGCTCTATCTCCTACCGTCCATAAGCCGGCAGCAGCTGCAACAGATTCTCTTGTTGCTCCTGCTCTGTTACCCCAGATAACATAATCTGTAATTGCTGTTGCAGATCCAAAATTGGAAGAAGAGTATATCCCAAGTTCGTCTCCGGCAGCGCTAAGGTTAAACCCAGAAATGGTTACACTTTCGCCCGCAAGTAGATTTAATTGGCCGCACTCTAAGGTAAGTGTACTGAGGCGGCTATAGTCAGGTCTATTGCAAAGCCAATAATTAGATACATCTACAGTAGAGCCACCTGAGTTAACAAGCTCTACTGTTCCGTCATCAGCTATTTCACTGATCTGGATTTGACCTACTAAATAATGCGCACTTAATAATGCTGCAAGAATAAGTAGAAACCTATAGTAAAATTTCATTATTCGAATTTTTTAATTTGATTAATTAATTGAACGTCTCCATTAGATGAAGATTACAATCAGTTGTACGGAAGCAAATCCATTATGGATGCGTAATGAAAATAAAAAATAAATTATCCACATATACGTACGTAAAAAAAGAGGACCGAACGGCCCTCTTAAAAATAATCATAGTAAATTACGTAGGTAAACTACGTTGACTATTAACTTACTTTAATAGAAAAAAATCAGCATCTACTAAAATATATTGACATTAACTAACACTACTTTTTCCCATTCAATTAAACAGCGACCTACTAAAAAGTCCTATTCAAAACAAATACAACTACTTGAAATATCTTCCCTCTAACTTACACTTCTCTCCCAAGTCTTGAATAGACTACCGACAAGAAAGAAGTTTGATTAGAACATTAATTTTTAACCCCTGATTCAGCGAGAAGCTTAGCAGGCATAAATTCGCATACACAACTTAGTAAGCTCTAACAAAAAGATAAAAAATCAGTTAGAGGAGTATTTCAACACTTTACTTTACCAATGACATTCCTAATCTAAAGCCATAAGCTCTTAGTTTGACATTGCCGTGCCCTACCCCGCTAGTTGGCAGTTTTACATAAGGGCCGGCATCTAAAAATAGATTATCACCAATGTTGAATTTATATGAAGCGCCCAATTCTATATTACTTAATAGTGTTTGGTTACCGCTTCCAAATGTACCAATCCAATCATCATCACTATTAGAAAACAAATAGGTGTACTCTTCTCGTACCATATAGTTAGAAGAAACGTTCAGATGGGCAACAAGTCCATTTCGAGAAATATCTGTAAAATGATAAGAGGTCCCAAAGCTAAAATCTAACATATTGCATACTGCTTGAATCTGATCTGGTGCGACACCATTTGTAGAACTCCAAAAGCCCATTGGCGGTGTATAATCTTTTGCTTCAGCAGAATAACACTCTTGTATGTAATTCAGGCCAGCCGTAAGTACAAGCTTGGAACTAGCAGCGAATCCTAGTCTAAGACCAAAATTATAATCAGTATCACTCCTATCACCTAATGGGGTTTGCGCCACTTCAACTCCTATATTTCCACTAATTATAAACCTAGATCTCAATAAATCTGCATTATTATCCACATCCACAAAGTCACCAAATTCAATCGGCGTTCTTTTTGAAGCTACAATTACATTGAGTCTAGACTCTAGTGCCGCAAGCGGCATCACAGAAGCTACCCACTCCTCTTGCTCATTTGAAATACTTGGAGGCAACTGCACTTGTTTCTTATCATTTACAGCTGGCGTACTTTCTTTAACCATCTCAGTCTGACGAGCCGTAGCGTTGTTTTGATCTGTCAGACTTATACTTCCATAAACATCATTGCCTTTTTCTGTAAGATCGTCTTGCAGAAGCAAAGCGGATGGCGCCCTTTTTTCACCTTTGCTTGTTTCTTTATTATTCATGTCTTGAGCTATTATTAATCCTGCATTACTCTCAACTGTAATCTTTTGCTGATTTTTCAGTCCTATTTCATTAGCCTCTTCAGCTTGCTCTTTAACTTTTATAGGAGTCGTCTCTAATATTCCTATTTGTTCGTTTGTATTTCCTCTATCATCTCCTTTATCATCAGTTGTACTAGAATCGATTATGTTTGTCTGACTTATTGTAGCACTAGTTGTATTATCTTGATTCGTAAATGAATTGTATCCCAAAAACAGAATAACAATCAAACCTAGTCCTGTTAATATGGCAGGTAAGGGACCAATATTTCTTTCTTCCTTATCTAAAAGTGCTTCTAATGCCGTCCAATCGCTAGGATTATATTCAAACACCTTTTCCTCAGAGACAAGTCTAAATCTTGACTCGAACTCCTTCAGTTTATTTTTATTAGATTCACTCATCATGCTAAAATGTTTAAGTTTATCATTTCGCGAAGCTTTTGTTTGGCTCTGCTCAGATTTGATTTTGATGTTCCAACACTGATTCCTAATTGTTTAGAAATTTCTTCGTGCTTGTATCCATCAATCACATATAAGTTAAATACTGTCCTGTAAGCTGTAGGCAACTTGTCCACGATTTCTAAGGTTTCTTCAAAGCTCATTTTTGATATAGCATCAGAATCTATAGAACAATTAAGCTCTTGATCTATAGACACCTGATTCTTAAACTTTGCATTCTTCCTTAAATAATCTAGAGAACAATTAACCACTATGGTCTTAAACCACGGCTTAAATGCAAAATCTTGATTAAACTGTTCGATGTTCCTAAACATTTTATAGAAGCCATCATTGAGAACAGTCCTAGCCTCTAGTTGATCCCCTATATATCTCATACATATAGTAAGACCAAAAGAATACAGCGACTTATACAGCTCATTCTGAGCTGCTCTATCTCCTTTTTTGCACTTATTGATTACAGTTAATAGTTGTGAGTTTCTCAATCAAGTAAGATTTATAATAGTATTACTGTTGTTTCTCGACTATGGTTGCGTGGCATCCAAATAATTCAACTCTAATCTAGCCACAACACAAGTTGAACCAAAGAAGATTAAGCCTATGACCACTAAAAGGGGCTAAAGACAGCCCGAATTCGCCCCCTTTGTCGCGAAGGCAACCTAGAAGGCGCTTAACAGATACTGATCATTGTCGTGATCTAGTAGGTATACATTACTTATAGCTATGGTGATTAGAGCCAAATCTTAGAAAATAAGGTTGCTTTACTATCTTGCATAAAGATATACAAGCGACTTATGTTGAAGACCCTTGAGCTCAAGCATCAATATGATGCAAAAGTCAAATTTGAATTCCCAGATATCATCTGTGAGGCGAAGCAAACCCTGTTAGTGCTAGGACAATCCGGTGTCGGGAAGTCTACCCTTCTCCATATACTTGCTGGTATACTCCCTCCCTCGAGCGGCCAGGTCTTTATCGAAGACAGCTCGCTCTACAAGCAGAACCCACGAGCACTAGATAGATATAGAGGCAGTCATATAGGGCTGGTTTTCCAGAAACCCCATTTTGTCCAATCTGTATCTGCTCAAGAGAATCTAGCCCTCGCTCAGCGCTTTGCTGGACATCCCGTAGATAAGAACAAAATCAGCCACCTGCTCACCTCCCTCAATATTTCCCATCGCTCAGAGGCCAAGACCTTCTCGATGAGCCAGGGGGAACAACAGCGCTTATCGATAGCCCGAGCGCTGATCAATGAGCCAAAGGTCATCCTTGCTGACGAACCGACTTCGGCACTCGATGACAAAAACTGTGAAGAAGTACTCGCCCTGCTAGAAACCCAAGCGCAGGCCGCTGGGGCAGCCCTGATTATCGTCACTCACGACAATCGACTTAAGGACTTATTTTCTCACCAAGTAACACTTAACTAAGATGCATCTGATAAAGTTAGCTTGGAAGAATCTGATCCATAATCCACTCAACCTCTTTCTGAATCTTATCCTCCTGACCTTGGGGATAGGTCTTATCAATTTCATCTTACTGATGAACACCCAGCTCAAAGATAAATTTGAAAAAAATCTAGGTGGTGTCAATATGGTTGTCGGTGCTAAGGGCAGCCCACTACAAATGATACTCAGTTCTATGTATCATATCGACTCCCCCACTGGCAATATTTCCATTAAAGAAGGGACTCCATTCTTGCGGGAGGGCCACCCACTTATCGATCTGTCGGTACCGCTCAGTCTCGGAGACAATCACAAAGGCTATAGAATCGTTGGCACCGACCACAGCATACTAAAGTTGTACGATGCAAAGCTCGCAGAAGGCAAATTGTGGAACAACTTATATGAAGTAACAATAGGGAGTCGCGTAGCAGAAGAATTGGGCTTAGGGATGGGCGCACAGTTTACCAGTTCACACGGCTTCAATCATGATGAAGATCTCACCCATGATCACGGAGTATTGACCGTAAAAGGCATCCTCAAACCTACTGGTAGTGTCATCGACTTACTGATTCTCGTTAGCACAGAATCTGTATGGGCCGTACACGCAGACCACGATCACGAAGGCCACGACCACGAGGACCATGAGGACCACGATCATAATGCTGACGAATCACATCAGGGTCACGACCATTCAGATCACGATCACGGCGACCACGATCATAGCGACCATAGCGGACACGATCATGATGATCACACGGGGCACGATCACGCAGGGCATAATCACGAAGGGCACGACCACAACGGTCACGATCATTCCGGTCACGATCACAGCGAACACAATCACCAGAACGATCTATCTAGAAGTCATCTCTTGACACACGGAGATAAAGACATCACTTCTATCC
>CALBWK010000084.1 GCA_937969415.1 uncultured Saprospiraceae bacterium
GTTGAGTAGACTGCCACTATCAGCGTTATTTGCTTTCTTTTTCTTCTTTTTCTTCTTATTCTGCTGAGCCATTAGGTACTTATTGACTTATAACGCAAATGTATAATATAAGCTAACGACTTGTACGAGCGATTTATTAAGCGTAGTGATAAGGTTATCATCCGTTAGCGCTGAAATAGGGTTCGAATTAGGGCTATTTCTTACACGATTCTTTCATTTTTCTCAATTATGGCGTATTTTGAGGATAATCCAACAGCTTCTATCCCTTTCATTCACTTTTTAGAACATATACAATGAAGAACTTCATCTGTACGGCTATGCTGTTGTGTATTAGCACTGTATGCGTATTAGCTCAAGATTTTAACACGCTAACACAGAGTATCGATATTGATTTTGTTAATGGATCAGTCTATAGGGCAGATGATACCCAACTCATAAGTGGTAGGGCTACAGAGTTCCTTTCTTTCGTAGTGCTTCCTGCAGAACCTTCTCTGGAATTAAGAACTGCGGATGGAGAGTTTGTAGATTCTATGAGTTACCCACAGTTTGAAGATCTAAGATTGCTTAATGTCAGAGAGGATGGACGAGTGCTGGGCATAGCGACGGATACAGTCGATGGGAGATCTTTTTTTGTCACAATAGGTAGCTTAGATGACCTGCGTCTCAATAGATTTCTTTCGCCAAGTCAGGAATTTAGTGTTGAGGATATTTACAGTACAGAAGTTAAGGGTGAAACTCTGATCATAGATGCTGAGATCGGAATCAACCAAACTAGTGAACGAGTTTATCTCTTTTATAATTCAGAAACTTTATTGCTTGACCGAATGGAAGTTTTGCCTCAGAGGGGTGGCAATTATTACCGGCTAGAGGATAATTCTATGCTCTATGTTATTAATGATCCATTTGATGAAGCAGTGGTAACTAGATATGATGAAGCATACAACCTTGTATGGCAGCAAGCATATAGAGATGTGAATTTTGAGACTGTCTATTCCACTCCTGACAATGGGACCTATCTTGCAGGAAGAGAGTTTTTGAACAATGGAAAGACTAATGCGGTAATCATAGAAGTCGATCAAGACGGCAATCAAGTAAATGTAGATAGCATCACAGAAGACGACCCAGAATTATGGAATTTTAAAATTCAGTTTTCTAAAATATTGCCTTATGAAGATAAGCTTATTGCTGTTGGTTCTAATAATTATAATTCGGACTCTTGGAGTGCAGTTCATAATTTTATGATTGTAGTTTATGATAGGGACCTCAATAGAATTTCAAGAACTGGTGATAGACAGAGCGGCGCTAACAGCAATGTTATACAAACAGATATCAGAGGCAATACCATCTATGGAGTCGTGCAAGCACACCCATTTGAGAATAGTTATAGCTATCAATTTGTTGTGGATATATCCGAAGACAATACTGCGACTGTGTCATTAGCTGAACCTGGTTTCAGTATTTTTCCTAACCCCACTTCAGATAAGATTCGCTTAGATAATTTGGATATTGATATAGGTCATATAGACATACTTGATAGCCAAGGCAGATTATGTTATTCAGGTGAGGCTGACGAGACTATAGATGTGGCGCACCTTGCTCCAGGTCATTATATGCTTAGATTGACAACGGGCAAAGGATTGCGCAGTTGGAATTTTTCTAAACAGTGATTGTTCAAGAATGGATTTCTAAAAGCTTAAGACTAACCCAACTCCATTAGTTGTTGAACCTAGCTGAAGTTTGATTGGTTTGTTGTGGCCTAAAGACTTGCCTTCATTGAAACTTTCTATTGCGAGCTTTTGCTTATAATTCATATCGGCAGCAAAAGCGAGGGTAATGATACCAGTCGTAATAGAAACTACATAACAGAGCACTCCACCTATCAAAGTACCTGAAGGAAGAAAGTCCTCTGTTTCTCTATCTTGAGCCAAGAGTACTGTGCCACCAACTAAAAAGGTCCCAGAAAATATACCCGTAACTTTTAGGTTCTTTTTTAGTTTTTCTGACCTCAAAAAATAGGTGTAGGCTTCATCATTGTGCTCGAGGATATGGCCTAACTCCTTGAATTTATAGTAGTTTTTTTCGTAGATATAGGTGCCCTTGTTAATTTCAATGGTTTGAGCAGATGACTGTAGGGATAATAAAAAACCTAAGATGAAGAATGTAATTGAAGCCGTATCTTTCATATTCTAAAAATACACTTATCTAGATAATTTTGTCATAAGGTGTTCTATTATTTGCCGAGCGTGGTCTCTTGTGTTTTCGATAAACAACTCACTGGTCTTTAGTCCTGACAGTAGGACACCTGCAAGGTATAGACCAGAAATATTTGACTCTAGAGAGTCAGGGTTATAGGTTGGTATTTTGTCTGGTCCTTTTTCGAAGGCTATGCCTAATCGCTCCAGAAAATCAAAGTCAGGTTTGTAACCTGTCATTGCTAGTACATAGTCGTTTTCTAATTCGATATGGCCTTCAGGTGTATTGAGGATAACAGAGTTTTCTTTTATCTCCACAACTTGACTATGGAAGTAGGCTTTAATACTTCCTTCTTTTATTCTGTTTTCTATGTTGGGTTTAATCCAGTACTTGACTCTGTCATTGATTTTATCTCCTCTAATGGCCATCGTTACCTCAGCGCCCTTTTGCCAAGTTTCTAAGGCGACATCACAAGCCGAATTGCGGGCACCGATGACTAGTAGCTTGGTGCCGATATAAGAATGTGCATCGTCATAGTAATGCTTCACCTTGGGGAGGTCTTCACCTGTAATATGGAGTAGACGCGGCGTATCATAGAACCCAGTAGCGATGATAACCTTCCTCGCATAAAGGATCTCTTCAGCTAGATGTATTTCAAAGCTTGAGTCTTTTTTCTTGACATCGATAACCTGTGCTTTGTATCGAATATTCAGTTTCTTGCTAAGGGTCAAGCGCCGATAATATTCTAGAGCCTCTTGTCTTGTAGGCTTGTCATTATGTGAGATAAAAGGGGTGTCCGCAATCTCAAGTTTGAGAGAAGTAGAGAAGAAAGTCATATTTGTCGGAAAATTATAGATGGAATTGACCAGCTTCCCCTTTTCCAATATTAGTGTATCGAGTCCTTGCTCTTGCGCTTCTATGCCACAATTGATGCCCGTAGGCCCAGCCCCTATGATGATAAGATCTTTCATATGATATCTCAATTATACTCCATTACTCTATTACCAGCCTTGGTTTTGATGTTTTTTCTTAATTCTATTTTAGTATAAGACAGTATGGGCACTATTCTATTGGAGCTCTAAAACTCCGTAGCGTTATTATGGAACATGGGGTCAGGTCCAGATATTATCCTTGACCTATAAATGTGCATCGTGTGGCGGAGATAATTATTTTAGCTGTTCGAACTCTGAGGATGCCAGAATTAATGGATAAGATACTGAGGCGTTACTTTAGGTATCGTCAAGCGCAGATAGAAAAGGTGCTGTACGATCCTATTCCATATCAACAGCGCCTACTCAAAGAGATCCTCGGTAATAACAGAGATTGTAGGTATGGTCAGCAATATAGTTTTGACTCGATCAAGGACTATGAGCAATATGCTAGCGCAGTCCCTATTGTCACTTACGAAGAACTTTTTCCCTATATAGAAAAGATGTTGGCCGGTGCGCCGCGTCTCTTGGTTTCCGAACCTGTCAGATGGTTTGCAAAGTCCTCAGGCACGACCAATGCGAGAAGCAAATTTATTCCAGTCACTGGGACTTATCTCAACAAAGGACATCTAAAGTGCACCTGGTTTACAGCATCTGCCATCTATAATGAAGATCCTACTTGTAAGTTATTTGCACAGAAGAATCTAATTATGGCAGGCAGCCTCACTCCCCTTGAGAACGGCATTACGATAGGTGATATCTCTGCCATAATGATGCATCACTATCCCAAAATAGGTAGACGCTTTTCTACACCAAAGAGAGACCTAGCACTCACCGCTGATTGGGACAAAAAGATTGAACTAATGGTGGCCAATTGTATGGACGATAAAGTAACGCTAATTGGTGGCGTACCGACGTGGACCATAGTATTGATAAAAGCTCTGTTGGCTGCAAGTGGCAAAGAGACACTCACAGAAGTGTGGCCAGATCTTAAAACGTATATGCACGGGGGTGTGGGATTTGGCCCTTATGCTGCCCTCTTAAGGAAGTATATGCCAGAGGACAAAGTAACTTTTAGAGAGGTATACAATGCTTCTGAAGGCTACTTTGCTATACAAGACAAAAGTGACGAAGAGGGTATGAGTTTGCTCTGTGATCATCAAGTTTTTTATGAATTTATTCCACTCGATGTACTAGAACAAGCTTGTCCTCAAGCCCTCCCACTTTGGCAAGTGGAATTGGGAAAATTATATGCTATTGTCATCACAACTTCTGCTGGGCTTTACAGATATAAGATAGGAGATTTAGTAGAGTTTACTTCTCTGTCGCCTTACAAGATAAAAGTACGTGGACGTGTAGAGCAGTATCTCAATGTCTTTGGTGAGGAATTGATTGTTGCACACACTGATGCTGCTATTAGTGAAGCGAGCCTTCGGACAGGTGCTGTCATTAAGGACTATACCGTTGCGCCCATATTTATGTCTATTACAGGGAAAGGTGGACACGAATGGGGAGTAGAATTTGAGAAGCGACCAGACTTTCTTACGGAATTCGCATCGACGTTGGATAATGCACTCAGAGCAGTTAATTCTGACTATGATGCCAAGCGGTATAAGGATATAGCCTTGGCTCCACTAAAAGTTATTGTGTTGGAAGAGGGTAGTATAGAAGCTTGGCAGCGAAGTAATGGTAAATATGGAAGGCAATACAAAGTGCCGCGCTTGTCAAATGATAGAAAGTTACTTGAAGGATTGTTGGCTACAGAATCATCTATATTTAAAAGTAATACCTAAATTTAATCGTACATGAATGATGAAACAAGCTGGTCTACAATAATACTTAGCTTATTTTAGTTCTAGATTTTTAGAACTTTTTTCTCTTATAAATATTTTAACCGAATCGCCTACTTAAGTTGCATTGAAGAATTATATTTAGAAGAGGTGAAATTTAAACTTTGGCCTCTTTCATTTTAGGTTATAAAGGCTAGAATTCCGTTAAGAACGGGCTTGTGTTTGAGCCGAAGGCGAGTTTAAGAACGTTTAGGAATTGTAGTTTTTAGAACCGTTAAGAAATGAAATAAGCCTTGAACTTTTTGTTTCGTTTTTGTTTCAAGACAAAAATGAAAGCCGTCGGCGAGACAAATGATTAAATGCTTGATATTCAGTTGGTAAGTAAGCTAACAGGAACAAAAAACAGTGCATCCTAAATGGGCTATTCGAT
>CALBWK010000085.1 GCA_937969415.1 uncultured Saprospiraceae bacterium
AGAGATGGGTCGATCTGCCGCCGGCGTCCGAGGTATGAAAATCGAGCACGAAGCAGGAGACGAAATAATCGGAATGATTATCGATGATCCTAATGAAGCCGGCAAATCACTCTTTGTAGTATCTCAAAGAGGGTATGGCAAGCGGTCTAATATTGATGAATACAGAGAGATTAATAGAGGCGGAAAGGGAATGAAGAACATGCAAGTCACCGAAAAGACTGGTGAAGTTGTTGCTATTAAGTCAGTTGCTGATACCGACGATCTTATCATCACAACCAAAAATGGTATTATGATAAGATTGCATGTTAATGATGTCAGGATAATGGGTAGAGCTACTCAGGGTGTAAAAGTGATCAAGCTAGCAGATTCTGACAGTATAGCTGATGTTGCAGTGATTCCTTTTGACGAAAATGCCTCAGATGAAGAAGAATAATAGATTTAACAATATGCGCAGGGATTCTTAACTATTTTTAAGATTCATTTAAGAATCAAATCGAGTTAATACTCTGTCAACTAATTTAGAATATCTAATAATTACATTATAAAATGAAGAATTTATTCACGTTACTTTTAGTGACTCTTTTAACTTCAGGAGTTGCATTTTCTCAAGATGGTTTCAAAGATTTGAAAAATGCCGAGAAAGCGCTTAAGAAATTTACTTCTGATATCAGCAACACTGCAGAAAAGGATAAGGGTATGCAATTACTCGAATCTGCCTTTGCATCTGATGAAGTCAAAGCGGCTGCTAAGTCTTGGATTATGAAAGGCAAGTTGCTTAAGAATATTGCCAATGCAGAATTCAAAGCCAACCAAATCAGCCAAACACCTGTATCTTTTAAAATGGCGGCTTCAGATGCCTATGATGCTTATGCTACAGCAATGAAAATTGCGGATAGAAAAAATGAACAGAAAGAGATTCAAGTAGGTATCAAAGAGTTAGAAGGTCACCTTAATAACTATGCCATCGTTGCCTACCAAAATAAGGAGTTTGCTGATGCATATGAGAACTTTAGCAGGTCGCTAATGGCTTATGACGCTGTGAAACTTATGGGAGACAAGAGTCGACTTGACGAGTCACCAGAGTTATTAAATGATCAATATTTCTTTACTGCAGTAAGTGCTTATTATGCGGATAACAAAGAAGCAGCGATTCCATATCTAGAAAAGCTATATGCTGATGGTACTGATGAGGGTTTCGTTTACGAAGCGCTTTACAACACTTACGCAGATACAGATACAGATAAGGCTCTCGAGTATCTTGCTAAGGGTAGAGAAATGAAGCCAGATGATACAGGTTTGCTCTTTGCTCAGATCAACCATTACCTCAAAGTAGGGGAGACTGATAAGTTGATTTCTAACCTAGAAGTAGCACTAGAAAAAGAGCCAGATAACATTTCTATATACACAACAATAGGAAGTGTCTATGATCAGCTACAGCAGAAAGAAGAAGATGAGACAAAAGCAGCTGGTTATTTTGAAAAAGCCCAAGGATACTACAATGAAGTATTGGCAAGAGATGCAAATAACTTCGATGCACAATACAGCATCGGCGCACTCTATTACAACAAAGCAGCTAAGTATGTAGATGTACTCAATGATTTGGCCTCTGACTTTTCTGCGGCTGGGACAAAAAAGTATGATGAGACAAAAGTTGTTATGGATGGCTTGTTTAAAGAAGCGCTTCCTTACTTCTTAAAGGCTGAAGAAGCCAATGCAAATGATGGAAATACTATTATTGCCCTCAAGGAGATTTATGCAAGACTAAATAACTTAGAAAAGTCTGCTGAGTATAAAGCTAAGATGGAAGGATTAAAATAATCCACATAAATACAAGATATATGAGGAGAGTAGCCACTGCTACTCTCCTTTTTTGTTTTTAGAAGACAGTCAAGTCCTAGCGAAGATGTTATTATTACATAAAATTACTAGTATGAGATTTTCTGGATGTCTTCTTTTCGTTTTACTGATACTAATATCTTGCCGACCCGAAGTAGGAACTAAAATTCCTGGGTCTTACAAAGCGTTGGAGTTATGGTCCTTTCAGAGGGCCTACCCAGAAAAGGATATTCCTGATGGTGCTTACTATGAAGGTTTCCTATCGCATCAGAAGCAATTTCTAACTAATCAATCAAGATCATTAACCGAGACATGGGAGGCGATGGGCCCTCTCAATACAGCTGGTAGAATGCTCTCAGTAGAAGTCAACCCGCAAGCAACCAATACCATCTATGCAGGAATGGCGAGTGGAGGGCTGTGGAGAAGTAATAACCTTGGACTAGGGCAAACCTGGGAGTATGTAGAGACTGGTTTCCCAGTACTAGGGGTCAGTGACATTGAGTTTGCGCCGCAAGACAGTATGGTGATGTATATTGGTACGGGTGAAGTTTATAACTTTTTTGATACGGGTACTGATGGTGCAGAACGTGCAACTAGAGGGTCTTATGGGATAGGTATCTTGAAATCAGAAGACGGAGGTAGAACCTGGAAGAAGAGTCTTGACTGGACCTACCAGCAGCGACATGGCGTATGGATGATCAAGGTAGCCCCTACAAATTCTGATATCGTATATGCTGCTACCACACAAGGTATATTCAAATCCACCGATGCCGGAGACACTTGGAGTATGGTCAATAGCACAACTATGGCGACTGATATTGATATAAACCCAGCGGATGAAAATGATGTGGTAGCCTGCTTTGGAAACTTCTCTACAGCTGGTAAGGGAATATATAGAAGTGTGGATGGTGGAGCGACTTGGACAATCTATGAGGTAGATGGGGCAGATCGTATCGACTTTAATGGAAAAATACAGATTGCTAGAGCGGCCAGTAACCCACAATTACTTTTTGCTTCAATAGGAAATGGTTTTGGGTTTAATGATGGCGCAACAACCTTGCTTAATTCTGTAGACGGGGGTTCTAATTGGCAGATAGTTAACACAAAAGATTACTCTAGATGGCAAGGTTGGTTCTCTCACGATGTAGCCATCGATCCATTTGACGCATCTAAACTCGTAACTGTTGGTATTGAAGTAGAGGTGAGTGATAATGGTGGTTTTACACTAACAAATACCAATGTAGGAAATGTTACGAGAGGCACGCCACCTATTGATGGTCCAGACGGCCCAGCAGACTACGTACATTCCGATATACACTTCGTTAATTATCACCCAGAAATTGAAGACTTAGTCTTGTTAGGTACTGATGGTGGTCTCTTTTTATCTTATGATGGAGGCCAGACTTTCCGATCTGCCAACGGTGGATTACAGACTACACAGTTTTATAATGGATTTGCTGTATCGAATACAGATACGCTACTGGTGATGGGTGGACTTCAAGATAACTCTACAGTTATCAACCGAGGTGGAGGTCTGTGGCAACGAGATGTGGGAGGTGATGGCAGTTGGAGTGCAATAGACCAAGAGGATAATCAAAATATTTACGGGTCATCCCAGAACTTGAGAATTCTGAAATCTGACCAAGGTGGTAATGGAGGCTGGTCCACTATTTCTCCAGAGTTAGTTGATTTTGATCAGGCTATATTTATAGCCCCTTATCTTGTGTCTGTTGCTGATCCTGAGATTCTGTACGCAGGTAGTCAATATGTCTATAAATCTACCACAGGGGGACGATCCTGGACTGTCACTAACAATATTCAAAGTATAGATGGTTCTAATAGAATCTTTGCAATGGATGATTACGATCTCGATGCAAATATAGTTTACGTAGCTACGGTCCCAGATGACGGTGCTCCTGGAATATTCGTTACACAAGATGGTGGAGATACTTGGGAAGGAGGCAGTAATGGACTCCCCAATCGTGTACCCAATGATGTGATCGCCTTCAATGTAGATCCTTCAATGGCTCTATCTTGCTTTAGCGGATTTGGCACCAGTCATCTTTATTATACGAGAGATTTTGGTACGACTTGGATACCGATAGACGAAAATCTACCCGATGTACCTGGTAATGCAATTGCAATAGATGAGGTCAACCAGGTACTTTATTATGGTACAGATATAAGCGTCTATTATAGAACTTATGAAGTCAATGATGACAAGAGTCTTGAGCTAGGCGATTGGTTGCTACTCGGTGATGGGCTACCACAAGCTGTCATTGCTATGGACTTAGAGATATCACGTGCCAATCAAAAGCTATGGGTCGCTACTCACGGAAATGGAACATATCGAATTGATCTCGTTGATAATCTTGTTCTAGCGGTTGATGAGGCACCAGACTTTAATCTTCTAGTATATCCTAACCCCACGGAAGATTGGATACATATCGAGTCAGAAGTAGCGATAGATAGCTGGCAATTGTATACTTCGTCAGGTCAGTTGGTCAAGACTGGTACAGAATTGAAGATTGATGTCACTCCGTATAACCCAGGGACTTATCTATTGAGAATGCGAGGAGACAAAGGAGTTGTAACGACAAGTTTTGTGAAGAGTTAGAGAGAGTAATAAGAGCTATTTTTAAATACAATATCTAGAAAGGTCGCTTTTGTTAAGCAACCTTTCTAGATAATATTCTCTTTCTAATATCTGATGATCTTCTGGACAAGACTTACATCATTAGAGTTTAGCACCAACAGGTATATCCCAGATGAATAGCTCTCAATATTGATTCTGTTAAGGTCTTGAGTTAGACTCATTTTACGGCCTTGCATATCAAAGATCTCTAAAGTATACGCTTCGACGTTTGTCTCTATTGTTATCCAATTCAAACCAGGATTGGGATAGATATTTAGAGATGCCTCCATTTTTGTGTTGTGTGTAGATTGTTGTCTCTGCTCTACTGGTGCTCCTCCTTCAAAGCCTTGACATTCCCAACCCTCAACAAAATCACCTGATGTAAAGCCGTAAGCAGAAAAGCAACTGAAGTTGGTCGCATCTTGGCAGTAAAAATCTCCGTCTTGATTATACATCGTCATCAAGCCATCTTCAGTTTCTACAAACAAATAGAGAAAGTCACCAATAGCATATACTTGGACGGCCAAGTTTCCGCAATTGTCTTGATCTATTAGATTACCTAGCCAAGGATAATCAATAAAAAGATCTGAATTCGTATTCCCACCACAAGACCAAGTCATAACTGGATCGCCAAAACCATAGGCTTCTATACAACTGAAGTTGCTGGCATCTGTGCAGTACAAACTACCATCTTGAAAATAGAGTACGCCGCTCGTTGAAGTTTCTATATGAATGAAACTGTACACACCTGATTCATAGACGTTTACCGTTGTGCCCGCACAGTTACTCGTGTCAATGAGGTTAGATAAGAATGGAAATTCCTCAAAAATTTCTGGAACGGGGTTGGGATTAGAGGGAGGTATACTTCCATCGTTGCATTCCCAAGTCTCAATAAGATTGGATAATCCATAGGCGCTAACACAGCTAAACCCTTGTGCATCCACGCAGTATTGGCTGCCATCCTGAAAGTATAAGGTGCCAGTGTCTAGAGTTTGGATATGTAAGTAATTGTAAATCCCCTGTTGATAGACTTGGATAGTTATACCAGTACAGTCGGTTGTGTCTACTAAACTAGCAAGCCAAATGTAATCACCAAAGATTCCTGTAACGGGTGCTGGTGGTGGAGGCGGCACTTCCTCACAAGTAATATCAAAGGTATAGGTGGGTGTATAGGGAGAGCAACATTCTGAGTTGTAGTATGGACTATCGATAAATCCTTTTAAGTACTGTTGTCCAGAGAATTCATCACAAGACACACTCAAGACTAAGTCATTAACACTAGCATTTATTGGAATAGGAGTAGGGTATATCGTCGGCAAGATATCAGGCTCAAAGAAATATTCTTCTCTACTATTTACGGCTCCACCTTCTGGTTGTGCTTGATAAGTTAAGGTGCTTCTGTGCACTCTATGCTTTAAGGTATAACTCGCTGATCCTTCGTCTGCAAATACATTAGGGCATTGAGGCATATCTGCAAAAGTGACATAAACGCATCCATCGAGTGTGCACAAGTCCTCCGCAGATCTAAGAAACTGATTTGGATATCCATCCACAAATACAATTAGAATGCTATTGGGAGGTATGGGGTCAGAGTCACCGACGATAATTATCTCTTCACATCCAGTAATTAGATTACTATTGCTTTTTGACCATTTGTTAAGTATTGTATCTCTTAGGCAGTCAGGATTACATTCTGCGCCACAATTGTCTTCTATTGTTATAGCCATTTCATTCAATGTGAATCCTGATCCAGTTCCTACTATAAAATACTCACTGTCATAGATAGGGTCTCTATAGTTGATGGCTAATAATTCAGGGCCTTGTTCTCCTTCCTTCCAATTGCTATTGATGGTTGATTGTCCTACAAGTTGCCCTTCTGTAGCGGGGTCAAAATTAGGGTTCTCAGACATTTTCCAATCTATACGGCCTTCTGGTAGTTTTTCCTCTGAAATGCTAATGGTGATTAAATCCATGTCTTCAAGTGTACAAGGATTTACCTCACAAGTTTCTTGAGGAGTTATACTATTAATGGTGAGATGAATTTTGTCGTCAAAGTTAGGACAGGTTACAACAGATGTCTGATCAGAACAATCTGCAGTTAATAGATAGGGACCGAAAATTTGCTCACAAGTAACTTGTTCTCTGTTATCCTCATTGATATAAATTCCATTTTCAAAGGAAATTTCTGCTCTAATACATACTTCAATGTCATTGGTTACTTCAAAAAGACTGAAGTCTTGTGTGAAGTCTGTTTGCAATACTTGTTGGGAAACGCAATCTATCCACCGGTAACTTATTAATTCATCTATTTCTGGCCATAAATTATTTGGGTCTTCTTGAAATGAAAGGTCAAGTTCAAATTGATACTCAGTCATCTCTTCTGCGCAATCGTTTTTTGAGAGTAAGCCTACTAGTTCTCGATTTTCTATAGTTAAAGTGAATAGTGAATCACATGTATTATTTTCCCAGTCTTCAGAGAATGAACCATTGACAACTTGGAAGTTGCTGTTAAAATCATCAATGTTCACTTCAATGATTTCGTCAATATGTGGCCAATACCAATCATATTCCCCTTCATTAAATTGGCAATCAAACATATAGTAGGTTTTGTTTCCTGTCCTACTTAATACGTCTATGCATAAAGTCTGTTCTATACTGGGATCGCAAGGATCTGGTGTAAAGGTAAAAGTTTCGCAACCATTGTCCCAATCTTCAATTTCGTCTAAAAAAAACTTATCTTGTCCTAACCAACTTACGCCATCTCCGTTGGGATCAATATCTCTTGGTATATCCCATCCTCCGATGAAGTCAATAGCACAAACTTGAAAATCAAATTGTTCATCTTCTGGCGAGTCTACAATAACATCTATGCAAATATTTGAATTAACTGACACATTGCAGTTGTCTGCACTAATTTCATTAAGACATACAGTAAATGTTCTTTTATTTGGTAATGGAATATCATATGTAATTCCTTCAGGACCTGATGTTATAGTTTGATTATCAATCAGCCACTCAAAGGTTGCCGATAATTCGGGTGGATAAAAAGAACCTGGAGAGTCATAATCGTCATAATCAGTCTCCGAATTACCACTGTGCCTGGGTCTAAATAAAACTTCCTCGCCGGGGCTGACAATAATAGATTCTATGGTATTTGTTTCTTGACTGAATTCACTACAGTCGCTGCTAGTGTAACAATCATCATCACAAGGGCTGTAGACTGAAATAGAACTAGGTAGATCTAATTCAAATTTCGTATGATCAACTGAGATTTCAAAATCACAAGTACCACCAGAACATCCGTCAATAAAAAATGAATATACTTCACCTACGATTAGCTCATCACTAGATAGATTTAGACTACTCATTGTATTATTACTCTGACAAGTTCCAGCCATTGCTATACAAATACCACCACAGCTTAACTTAATTCCTGAATGTAGATTTGGATGTCCTATGCAATTACTAAATTCCATATCAATGTCAACTTCATCACTACCTGCTACAAATGTCATCCATAAAGTGTTGTCAGTTAAGTAATTTTCGCAGACTGGTGTTGCATTTGACGGGGTTCCAAGGTCTGGTTGTAAGTTTTCGTAGAATCCTGGCAAATCAGCACCTAAGTCGCAGGTAAAGCAAACTGAATTTGGGTCATCTGTGCAAAGGAATTCACAAAACTGAGCTTGAGATTGGCCCTTATTTATACTGCAAACGATAAATAGAAAGGCAAGAATTATTTCTTTTCGCATTAGATGACTATTACTTCAAAAATTTGACTCGTGATGACAATCCCTATCGATAGGTCTAATACTATCCTCTGTAAGCGAGGTTAAAGTTGGTTGATCTAATGATAGATGGATCTAGTGGGTAGATACTGATAAGTTGGATTTCGCTGCCTTGTAGTCAAAGTCCCTAGCTCTCAGGAGTTAGAACTTTGTATGCAGTTATAATTTTGGAAAATGGGTATTATTTCTTTCATTTTTCTACCTTCTCAGCTATGAAAAAAACTGAATGTCTACAACCCTAGCACGTCCTTCATGGAATAGACCCCTTTTTTCTCGGCAATGAACTCAGCAGCATGCAGCGCTCCGAGCCCAAAACCTTCTCTAGAAAAGGCTTCATGTTTAATAACCAATTGGTCGATGTTAGAGCTATAAGAGATTTCATGCATTCCTTTCACATCGCCCTCACGACTGTAGGTTATAGGTATTTGTTCTGGCGCAGATTCAGGATTTAGAACCCAAGATGTTTTTGCTTCATTGTTGACAATGATCTGTTCTGCTAGTGTTACAGCCGTGCCACTTGGCGCATCTTTCTTAGTGGTATGGTGACTCTCATGTAATTTGACTTGATAATTTTTATGCCCATTCATCAGCTTTGCTAATTTTTCATTTAGAGCAAAGAAGATATTTACGCCTATACTAAAATTTGATGCATAGAGAAAAGCCGAATTCCTCTTTGTATAGGCGGCACAGACAGATGCATATGACTCTAGCCAACCCGTAGTGCCACACACGGTACGTGTACCCCAAGCAGCCAACTGCTCTAGATTGGCTAAGGCGTGATCGGGAGTCGAAAACTCTATGGCGACATCCACTTCTGCTAGCCGGTCTTTATTGAAGTCAGTTGGATTCTTGCTAGATATTCTGAGGATGACGTCGTGCCCTCGCTCTATTGCTAGCTTTTCGATGACTTTTCCCATCTTTCCATAACCTATTAGTGCCAATTTGAGTTTATAGTTGTGCATTTGATATTTTCGTGCTGCTAAATTACTAATCAAGCCACATTATAATAGAGACCTGTGATAGAGAACGATTTATTGTTAAGGACCATCAGAAAAGAAAAAGTAGAAAGACCACCTATTTGGTTGATGAGACAGGCAGGAAGAATCTTGCCTGAGTATCGTGCTATTCGCAGCTCTTTGTCAGGGTTTGTAGAGCTTGTGCAGACGCCAAAGCTTGCAGCTGAGGTCACTGTGCAGCCAGTGGATATTTTAGGTGTAGATGCAGCTATCATCTTCTCGGATATCCTAGTTATACCAGAGTGTATGGGCTTAGAGTATGAGCTTATAGAAAAGAAAGGTCCGTATTTTCCTAAGACCATACAATCGGAAGCTGATATCGAAGCTTTAGATGCGGGGCAATTAGCAGCAGAGAGATTAGACTATGTTTTCGATGCTTTGACGGAGACTAAGAAGCTATTGGCTGGCAGAGTTCCGCTCATAGGATTTTCAGGTGCGCCTTGGACATTGCTGGCTTATATGATAGAAGGGCAAGGCTCCAAGACTTTCTCTAAGGCCAAGGCTTTTCTGTACAAGCATCCGATAGCAGCACATAAGTTGCTCGAGAAATTGACAGAGACCATTATCGCTTATCTCAAACTTAAGGTGGCTTCTGGAGCTGATGTTTTACAAGTCTTTGATTCTTGGGCTGGAATGCTCAATAAAGAGTTATACGATACCTTCTGCCTCCCATACCTCAAGCAAATAGTTGATTCTATAGATGAGATACCTGTTATCGTATTTGCTAAAGGAGCATACTTCTCTCATAAGGAGCTTACTCAACTAGGATCTGATGTTATGGGCCTCGATTGGACCATTAGTGCAGAGGCATTTAGAAAGCAATATGGTTATGATCAGGTGATTCAAGGCAATTTGGATCCTTGTGTATTGTATAGTGCTCCTTCAGAGATAGAAATGAAGACAACCAAGATGATAAACGACTTTGGTGGACATCATATCTGTAATCTGGGCCATGGTGTGTACCCAGATACACCATTGGAAGGTGTAAAAACCTTTATTAAGACCGTTAAGAATCATACTTATCATCAATCGTAGGCCAGTATTAAAGTGTAACAGGCTCATTTTCAGACTGATATACATAGTGTTAACGTTTTAGTCACTTTGTCTTTGATAAATAGGCACTATCCTATAAATTGCGTCCGCAATAGTCCCGTGTCTTCTCATCCCCTGAAAATATTCCCGTATGGGTTGGTTTAAACGATTTAAAGAAGGTATACAAACCGCTACTAAGAATAAGAAGGAAGCCCCTGATGGTCTTTGGTATAAGTGCAAGAAGTGTGGAGAAACAGGTACTGCCAAGGAATTTAAGGAGGTGCTCTATGTTTGCTCTAAATGTGGGCATCACGCAAGAATAGGTTCCTATGATTATTTTGATATCATTTTTGACGGTAAGCACGAGATACTCTTTGATGAATTGGTTTCTGAAGACTTCTTAGAGTTTACGGACTTACAATCTTATGAGGCCAGATTAGTGAAAGCTAAAGATAAGACTGGTCTTAATGAAGCCATAACTGTAGCTGCCGGCAAAGTAGCCAAGAAACCACTCGTTATAGCTGCTATGGATTTCACATTTATAGGCGGGTCGATGGGTTCTGTAATGGGAGAGAAAATCTCTAGGGCTATAGATTATTGTATTAAGAATAAGACACCTTTTATGATCATCTCTAAGACAGGAGGTGCACGTATGATGGAGTCTGCCTTTTCTTTGATGCAGATGGCTAAGACTTCGGCTAAACTATCACAACTGTCTGCAGCCAAAATTCCTTACATCTCTTTCTTATCAGATCCTACAACAGGAGGGGTAACTGCCTCTTTTGCAATGCTTGGAGATATTAATTTCTCTGAGCCCGGAGCATTGATAGGTTTTGCTGGTCCGAGGGTTATCAAAGAAACAATCAAAAAAGATCTACCTGAGGGATTCCAGAGTTCAGAATTTTTGCTTGATCACGGCTTCTTAGATTTCATAGTGGAACGAAAGCATCTTAAGGCTAAGATTGCCGATATGTTATCTATGTTTTTTGTTTCTACTGCGGCATAAAAATCTTAAACGTCTTATCAAATGGATCACAGTGGGGGAGTAAGTCCTTGATGATATCTATCCCATAAGCTGATATATATTGCAGTATGTTGTCGTGTCTTTCTTGGAGGCCTTTAGGGAATAAGGTACTCTTGAGTTTTGTCATCCGATTAAGATTCACTTCCTCTTTTTGCTTCAGAGATTTCTTGAGTTTACTTTCTAGATAGTCTAGACTCTTAGCTCCTTTAGTTGCCTCAGCAGCAGCTGTTTTTTTGAGACTAGGATCGATACTGTTTATGTGACTTTCTACTTTTTTATAGAGCTCTTCCATTTCTAGCTTATAAGTTGTCAGCGTATAATCTGGCTCAGAAGTCGATGACAGGAGCAGATTTGTTAACTCATTTTCGTTCTGGAAGATGTCAACCAAACTCAATCCTAATTTGCTCCGTTGCTTATCCATGGCAGGTGTAAGTATCATACCAGACTGGCGCCTTACCAACATAGGAAAAGGCACACCAAAGTATTCAAATTGGGATTTTCGCTCTGCCCAATAAGCCAGCTCGCCACCGCCGCCGATATAGGCGAGATTGGGTAAGATACTGTCCTCGAAGATAGGCCGCATCACTACATTCGGACTGAAACGTTCCGGATGTTCGTTGAGTAAATCGAGTATCTCTGCTTCTGTAAATGACAGGTCCGTATCCAACACAGTATACCGCCCACCCTCATAAACTATTCTGTTACGACCTGTAGACTTTTCATTATGGAAGAGATTTATTTCTCTAACAAAGGCTTGTGGGTCGTAACCCAATTTTTCTTTAATAGCCTCTTGGGTTGTGTTGACTAATTTAAGACTTGCTCGTTGGGTTAATTCCTTAGCCATAAGAGGTGCAAAGGCAGCTTTGAGCCGTGGATCCCCCATACGCAGAATGACCAAGCCCAACTCATCGAAAAGGCGATGTGTCAACTTGAAACTGAATTCACCATAAGTGGCACTGTTAGAGGCATCCTCTTTAAGACTTTGTAGAAGGTCTAATGCTTGTGATCTGTCTCCTAAGATATTTTGTACCTCATCTAGAACAGATGCTAATCCCTCGGTATCTAAATGGCCTACAGAACCTAAAGCTTTCTTTTCCCAAGTTATTTTCTTGCCATAGAGATGAAGATGATTGATTTCTTCAAAATCGTGGTCTTCACCACCTATAACAAATACGGGTATGATCTTCTTGTCGGGAAAATCTTTATTAAGTCTAGCAGCCAGGTTGATAGCTGACAAGATTTTGAAGACATAATATAAGGGGCCTGTCAATAGTGAAGGCTGGTGTGCTGTAATCACCGTATAACTATCAGAATTGCTAAGCGCTTCTATGTGATGGTTGGTGGATTCAGATATTGATACTTGGCTGTATTGGTCTTTGATAACTTGCTGGAGCAAGGATCTATCATAACTTACGGCTGCTCTATCCTTGATTATCTCTGCGAAAGCCTCATAGCTAAACGGATATTGTATAAAGCCCTGTAACTTCTCAGGATGTAATAAGTAATCTCGGTCTCTTGTAGAGAACTGCGATAGATGTTGGGGGGTTATTGTTTCTACTTTCATAGGCTTTTCGCTGGCACAAAAGTAGGAATTAAAATAGGGGAGGATTGTTCAATATAGTAGGGGCAAAAAAATAAGAGGCTGATCGTTTTCAACCTCTTACAGGGCAATATTTAAAAATCAGTTAAACTTTTAAAGTTTAGAAACCTGTTAAGGCTCTCTTTAATGTAGATACCTAAAGCATCTAATACGTTGCCTCAGAATGTGAAAAAAATGTACTCGTTGATAAGAAATCTTATAAACACCTGATAGTCAAGTGTTTGTGTAGAAAATTATTTAAAATTTATTCTTAGATATTTGGGTAGAGCCCTTAGTAAGGAGAGTTATCTTTGAAGCCAACAATTTATAATGTCAGATCCAAAGCGTTACGAGTTACGGGGGGTATCCGCCTCAAAAAGCGAAGTCCATCAGGCCATCAAGGGTCTTGATAAAGGGCTATTTCCAACTGCTTTCTGCAAGATATTACCGGATGTAGCTGGTGGAGATAGTGATTATGTCAACTTGATGCACGCAGATACTGCAGGGACCAAGACCAGTCTAGCGTATATGTATTGGAAAGAAACTGGAGATCTGAGTGTCTGGGGCGGTATTGCTCAGGATGCAATCGTGATGAATCTTGACGATATGGCTTGTGTCGGAATTACTGAAGGGATACTGCTTAGTTCTACCATAGGTCGTAATAAGAACCTGATCAGTGGAGAGGTTATCAAGGAAATTATACAAAGTACTGCAGCGTTCTGCGATATGCTTACCGATCACGGAATCGACATACACCTAGCCGGGGGCGAAACAGCAGATGTAGGAGATATCGTTAGGACGATAGATGTGGGCTTTACAGCCTTCGCTAGAGCAAGGAAATCAGATCTCATCATCAATACGATCAAGGCTGGTCAAGTCATCGTAGGCTTGGCTTCCTACGGCCAGAGTAATTATGAGACTGAGTATAATGGAGGAATGGGGAGCAATGGCTTGACCTCTGCTCGACACGATGTCTTTGCACATAGATATGCTGATATTTATCCTGATAGCTTTGATGCTAATACACCTCGAGAGGTCATATTTACGGGTACAAGAGAGTTAACTGAAACTATCTCGATAGATGGACAAGCTATTCCACTCGGTAAGCTGGTGCTATCACCGACACGGACGTTCTTGCCTGTTCTCAAACGCCTCCTTGATGACTTCCGTCCGCAGATACATGGGATCATACACAACACGGGTGGAGCACATACAAAAGTCAAAAAGTTTGCTCCAGGCACCAGGGTTATCAAGGACAATTTACTGCCTATACCACCTTTATTTGATCTCATCCAGAAAGAGTCTGGAACAACACTGGAAGAAATGTTTCAAGTCTTCAATATGGGTACGCGACTGGAATTGTATTTAGATGAAGCTATCGCCCAAGATGTGATTTCTGTCATTCAGACTTTTGGTATCGATGCGCAAGTTATCGGTAGAGTAGAGGCAGCTGATGCAGCAGAAGTCATTGTAAAGCATAGTGGAGAAGTATTGACCTACTAGGCTCTCAGCTTGGCTTATAAGCTACTCTTCTTCGTCAGTAAGATCAGTGATGTCCCCATCAAATTTATCGATGATGCCCTTGACCATTTTTTCTCCTTCATCGAAGACAGATTTGATTGTCGAAGAACTGTCTTCCATACTATCTGACAGATCACTTATGCCTTCCTTGCCTTTCTCAATAAGATCTTCTCCAACGGACTTTATTTTGTCTAGATCGATATTGGCTTCTACTGTATCCTTAGTTTTCTGATAGACCATCCCGGCTTGCTCGACTATCTTTCCAGAACTGGTTTTGAGATTGTCTACAGCTGAGGCGATGTACTCTTTCTCCAGTAGATCGTCAATAAATTCCATTGACTTACCAGACGCTTCTGTGGCTTTCTTACCGGAGTTGAAGAGTAGCTTGATGAGTTTCTTTACCATAGGTTGTGCATTTAATTAAGGATACCCTATATAATTATGCGGAGAAATGGCATTTAGTTCCACTTTCACAGATTCTTTTACATCAAGTTCTGCGATAAAGCGCTTTATAGAGTTTTCATCTATCTTATTATTGCCACGTGTGAGCGCCTTGAGTGCTTCATAAGGCTTAGGATAACCTTCTCGTCTGAGGATGTTTTGGATAGCTTCTGAGACGACAGCCCAGTTGTTATCTAGATCGGATTCGAGTTTGGCGATATTGATTTCTATTTTGCTTAGACCTTTTTTCAAGGACTTAAAAGCGATAGCCGTATGTGCAAAGGGCACCCCTATATTTCTTGTAACAGTACTATCCGTAAGGTCTCTCTGTAATCTAGAGATGGGCAGCTTCTCAGATAAAAATGTGAAGATGCCATTGGCCATACCGAAGTTGCCTTCTGCATTCTCGAAGTCGATAGGATTGACCTTGTGTGGCATTGCAGAAGAGCCGACCTCATTGGCGATTACCTTTTGCTTAAAGTAATCCATACTGATATAGGTCCACATATCTCTACACATATCGATGAGGATGCGATTGATCCTCGAGACATTATCAAAGATGGCTGCAAAGTGATCGTAGTGACTAATCTGGGTCGTATACTGGGACCTGATCAGCCCCATATCGTCAATCATCTCATCGGCAAAGCTCTTCCAATCTATATCTGGAAATGCAACGCGATGCGCATTGAAGTTTCCTGTAGCTCCACCAAATTTGGCTTTTATCGGCAAGTCTTTGATTAAGTTCATCTGATCAATAAGGCGCTCTACAAAGACCATAATCTCCTTTCCCATAGAAGAAGGGCTAGCAGCTTGACCGTGTGTCCTAGACAGCATCGGGATGCCTCTATACTCTGCAGCCAGCTCCGTTAGGTTGACTATCAAGTCATCAATCTGCGGGTAGAAGTCTGCATCCAAATAATCCCTGAGCATCAGAGGCATCGCTGTATTGTTGATATCCTGAGATGTCAATGCAAAGTGTACCCACTCTTGCATAGTGCCTAAGCCTGCTTTGTCGAGTTTGTCTTTGATAAAATATTCGACGGCTTTGACATCGTGATTGGTTGTCGCTTCTATATCCTTTATGGCTTGAGCATCAGCTTCAGAAAAGTTGTCTGCAATGCTAGTTAGAAAATCTGCTTTATCTGCTAAGTCTGCCAGTTGGGGCAAGCCCAATTGTATAAGCGCTAGGAGGTAATTGACCTCTACGCGGACTCTATATTTGATGAGGGCATATTCTGAAAAGTATTCTTGGAGGACTTTTGTCTTAGAATGATATCGTCCATCTATAGGGGAAACAGCTTTAAGCATAGCTCATAATTTGCTGCAAAAGTACGGTTATATGAATGAACGGTTGGCTATGCTGACAAAATTGCCCCGTCGTATATCGCTAGGGATTAACTGAAACCTCAGTTTCAATGTTCTCTTTACAAACTTGAAGGATATTGAACAGTTACAACTGTGGGCAGAATAGGAGAGCAGGTAGGCACAGG